>JAGBZM010000026.1 GCA_017628235.1 Lentisphaeria bacterium
CGTCTGCCAGAACGAGAGCGCAAATCCGGTTTTGTAGTGGATCTCGACATACGCCAGCAAACTGATTATCGACAACGCATTGGCAATATCGCCGACGGAAAGCACATAACGGCCGCAGACCCGGCCCGCAGACAAAAATGTAGTTATGTCCTTTAAATAGCGTCTTGTATACAACCCCATTCCGAGGACCCCGGCAAATGGCACAAGCACAATCAACCAATCAAACCAACTCATAAAACTCCTTTATATTTATTTAAAAATTATTTATTCAATTATACCGGAAACCGGTTTGCCGAAAGAACAATTTTCGATTTCGATACCGTGGTTCCGGTACAGCATCATCGAATACTGCCAATCTGATGCAAATTTTCCCCAGTCAACCGAACATTTTTCAAATCTGACGTTGCGGGCGTGCGCGACATAGATCGCACAATCCGGAACCTCTTTTGACCACAGACTGTAAGGTCCTGCCGGATCGGCTGAATGGATCTTCATCGTCCCGGTGCAGCTCATTTTTATATCGGAAAATGAAAAGTTGTCGATCCCGGTTTCAGCACATCCGCAGATAATTGACGGCAGCTTGAATGTTCCGCGGATGTTGCGGAAGGAGATGTTGCGGATCTCTTTTGCCGCCGGTTCCGGCGTGGCTCCGCGCACCTGACTGGAGATGAAAAACATCCGGTCAACATCCATTTGCATATTTTCAAAACTGATATTTTCGATCTCCACTCCGCGGGTGGGGTCGGTGCTGTAATTTGAATTGAAACCGACCGCATCCCGGCAATTATTGAAGACGATGTTGGAAACGTTGATGTTGCGGACGATCCCGTTGCCGACACCGAAGCGGAATGCCATCGTCCGGGAATGCAGTACGCAGTTGGTAACAGTGGCATATTCGCAGGGTTTGGGATTTTTCAGCAGATCGCAGTTGCCGCGGAAGGTGATGCAGTCATCTCCGGTGTCAATGATACAATCGGAAATAACGACTCTCCGGCAGCAGTCCACATCCAGCCCGTCGCCGTTGGCCGTGCGCTGATCGTTCAAGATCCGCAGCCCGCGGACGAAAACATCTTCACAGCCGTGGAAGAAACAGGTCCAGTAGGGAGAGTTGTACAGCTGAACATTTTCAAGCCGTACATTGCTGCACTCACAGAAATAGATCATCTGCCCCGGCCGCCAGACACCTTTGAGTGACTCGTTCCAGGCGGTTCCCAGCTGATATTTTCCAATATACGGATCTTCGTCTGCACCGTAAAATGCTTTGCGGTTGCCGTCGATGCGGCCGCCGCCGCAGATCATGATGTTTTCCTGTTCAAGAGCGACGATAAGATGGGCGCCGGAGGCGTTGTCCGAAGGATGCGCCTTGTTCTGCGGACAGAAGTCATCCGCATTGTAGTCATTGGGATCGGGGCTGCCGAGCAGTATGGCTCCCGGCTCCAGAAAGAGTCCGCCGTTGGACTTCAAATACAATGTACCGGTAAGATCGGTTCCGGGCGGGAAGTGTACCATCCCTCCCGCATCGATCGCCTGCTGGATGGCGGCTGTATCTTTTACGGTGCCGTTGCCGACGGCACCGAAATCTCTGACATTATTCATTTATTTCCTCAAATAATCAAAGCAGTGAGTAGGTCACGGTGGTGCGGAAAGTTTTTGACTTGTTTTTGAATTTGCAATTCAAACGCCGCGCCTTTTTCTCGGTGCGCCAGGGGAGGTCGGGAACATCTTCAGAACATTCCAGCTCTCCGGAAGCCTTTATCTCAACTTTCAGCTGACCGGCGCTCCACACGCCGGGAGAGAGTTCTTTCCACTCTTCATAGGACAAAAGCGGCAGTTCATAAACACCGGCGGTTTTCAATTCACACTCGTCGGTGATGGTGATAGTATGTTTACTGCGGTCATATTCGGCGGTACGGATCAGTTTGGCCAGTCCTGCTTTGGCGGGGTATGCTTTGGCAAGATCAAGGCGGAGCATACTGCGTTGGGCATCGTTCGTTACTTCCAGCACCTTGCCGCAGAACTCCTTACCCTTTGCCTGCATGGTTTGGTGGGGAGAGGGGACGGGGTGCATACTGGAACTGCGGATCACTCC
>JAGBZM010000027.1 GCA_017628235.1 Lentisphaeria bacterium
GCTGAAGCGATAACGATCGCTTCAATATCCGGATGCTTGGCCAGCATCTCTTCCGGATCAAGGCAGCAGGGGACTCCGTTTTTATAGAGCTCATAAACATCTTTTGCTGCCTGATCTTCGGCGCAGGATGCCATCCAGTCGAGTTTCTGATTTTACTTTGATTGCATATCGTGTTATTTAATACGATTGATTACTTGGTGCAGTCGGTATTCCGGTAAGTCTTAATCTCATATCCGGTTACCGGACACTCTTCATAACAGTTGATCACGCATTCCAAATTTTCCGGATGGCGTATTTGCAGACGGATACCGTCACCGGTATTCTGCCATGATACAAAGATCATACCGGATGGGGTGGGGATACTGCCCCGGGCGTGACTCAAACCGGCACAGAAGGGCTTGACTTCAAATTTCTTAAATCCGGCGGTAAGCGGAGATACTCCGAGAATGCAGCTGCCGCAAAAATACGGCATCACGCTGCTCCAGCCGTGACACAAACTTCCGGCATAATTGAAGTCGCTTGCGCCATGTCTGGTTTCCCACAGGGAGGTAGCTCCGGAAAGTACCACCGGTTCCAGTATCTGTCTTAATTTACTGAGCAGATACCGGCGGCTTTCCCGGCTGCCTTTCATCATGCCGGTCACCAGATAATACAGCGCACTTAAATCAATACTGCATAATTCACCGGAACCAAGTTTTTCCCACAGGGTTTGGCAGCGGTTTTCCGGCACGAGATCATTGGCGAGCATTATTGCCTGTATATGCTCATATCCCTCATCTTCTTTCCCGGCGGCAGCAGTATAATAGTTCAATTTTCGGCTGAAAAACATCTTTTCCAGAGTTTTTCCGAGGGTTGCCGCCTGTTTTTCCAGAAAAATTTTTCTTTTCCGACTTCCAAGCATATCATGAAGTTTGGCTGCCGCAATCATCGCTTCATAAAGATAGATGTTGTAAGGAGCCTGCGGATGTTCTTTCAGCGCAGATAACTGGCCGTTCCACTCAGAAAAATTCCAGATTTTACTGTCGTTTCCCGGATGATACAGTCCGGATATACCGGCAATACCATTGGCCAGTGCGGTATCAATGATCCGGTCAATTTGTCCAAGATATTTACGGCTTAATTCATCCGAACCGCTGAAAAGATGATATTCATACAGTTCACATATCCAGACCATCGTGAATACCGGAATGGTTAAGGTCGAATATCCCGGAGAAGTCAATTCCAGATACCTTTCGCCATAAAAATTTCTGCCGAGTAAATCCAGAGATGCCCGGGCAAAATCATAATTGCCCCACACATAATAACCGTAAAGTATCTGATTGCGGGAATCGTACGGATACAGAGCCTGTTCCCGCCAGGGGGAATCTTCATAATGCTCATGCATACATAATTTGAGCGTATCAACTGAAATTTCATTGATCCGGTCAAGCAGCCGGTCTTCGCTGGAAAAACCGGCTCTTGCCGGTAACGGCAGTTCCAGAGGTGTGAGTCCGGCGTAGTACAATACGACTTCACCATGCCGGCAGTTGGTCACATGAAGTTCGATATAACGCGCCCCGATCCGGCGATGCGGATAAATCATCCTGAATCTCTTGCCGCTGCCGATCAAACGGTCGGTGAAGTTACGGGGCCCGGTCAAGGCTCTCACTCTGCCGTCTTCCAGGTGTTCTCCGTGAGATATATCGATCACAGCTCCATCTGGGACACATATATCCAGATCGATCAGGCCGACATGTTCCCGGCCGGTATCAAAGATCATATAGTATCCGTCTGCATTATCCGGCAGCGGCTTCAAATGGAACTCAAAATTCCCGCTTCCCCGGCACCAGATACCCTGACGGATAAAATCATCCGGAGAATTTCCCGTATTCAGGAGTGTAAAAAAATCCTGCGGACGGCGGGGGGAAAGAAAATCATAAAATGATGCGGCGGCAAATGTCGGATATTCATGATCCCTTTTGAGATATCCCATTTGCCTGATACACACATCCGGTCTGGGCAGTTCTTCGAGTTGCGGCACACTGCGCCGGGAGAACTGCCAATTTTCACATCCGGGACACTTTACCGCACCGGGCCAGGATGAATCATCAAAATCTATATCTGAAAATGCAGTGATTTTACGCATATCACGGCAGAATACAAATCCGAGCTGTCCGGTGACTTTGCAGTTTAACCCGGATGACATATCCGGAGAATCAATGCATTTCCATGTTTCACCGGTTGCTGCGTAAACTGAATCATCTCCGTATATTTCGGCACAAAAGAATGCAGTTCCCGGCCGGTAAGTGAGAAATCTCTCCCCGATATAATGAACTTCAGCGGCACTAATATTTTCTCCGGTTTTCAAGAATGGGGTTATCTCCAGTTGGGAAACGGTCATTTCCCCCGGAAAACCTGCCAACTGCTGAATTTTCAAACGTTTGCCGTTTATGAAAACAGCGTAAGTCGAATCGGCAGCAGCATCCAGAAAAATTCTGCCGCAACCTGCCGGCAGGGAAAATTTTTTCCGGAAAAGCCGGTATTGATCAGATGCTTCAATTCCGGCATGGCTCCAAACCGGGAGTGCCTGCGAAAATAATTGCATGATTTTACCTTATCTGTCAGTATTCATATCAGGGAAAAAATGAGTATCCGGTGTAAATGCTTCCGAATTTTTCAGTTTCGGAGAACTTCATATCGTGGCCGATCTGCCGCAAAAGATGATTGACGACATTGTACTCATCCGCAAATCCCGGCTCCGGTTTCCATGATCTGTTCCACATTTTATTGGCAGTGACAAAAAAGATTTTCCGCAGCAGAGCAGTACCGGATACGGCAACCCAGGTGGTTTCCAGTAATCCCGGTAAATTATGATCTGCCGCCTGTTCGGCCATTGTCAGGATGCCCTCCTCGTTGACACACGGACAGAGTAATACCTTGAAGCCTTTGGCGGCAAAGTGATCTGCTGTCGGCCAGAAGACCCCGCTTTTATCTGCTTGAGGTTTGCCATAGTGCCAGTCTGCAAGTATGATATCCCGGGGCAGTTTTTCCAGTATTTCATAAGGATTGGGGGTATTCCGGTCAAGCGTGATGTTGTGCTGCCATTTTTCAGCATCCAATTCCAGAAACATATCGTGCCATAAGATCGCTTTGCAGTTATGGGCGGCTAAAATATCGTGCAGAAAAAGGATATGTTTCAACAGCAGCTGCGGATAATCACTCTGCCGGCACAGCGTACAGGTCCCGGCATTGAATGCTTCATCGAATCCCAGATGAAAGTAGGGAACATCACCGAAAAGCTCAAAAATCTCTTCCAGCAATTCACGTTGTACATTTCCGGTTTCCGGGTTGGATAGACACCAGGTCCAGCCATCCGGTTCAAACAGCGGCGCAAAGTGCGGGAAACGGTCAAGCACCACATGCCAGCCGTTGGAGACCGATGAACCGGCAGCATGACCGAAACAATTGAATTGCGGGATCAGGGTGATATCCAACTCGTGACTTAACTCGATCAGGTGACGGATAAATTCCCGGTTTCCGTGTTTCTCCTGCCATTGAAATTCCGGGTGCTTCCGGAATGGAAAAGTTCCCCAGAATTCAATTACGGCATAATTGAATTTACAGTATGCTGCCAGCCGGATGAGTTTTTCCAGTTCCCACTCTTCAGTTTCCCGGAAGTAACACAGATGGATCCCCCGGAATTCCAGCCCGGGGGAATCGCTGAATGAACCGCATTCAAGTATGCTGCGCGGTGAACTGATCAGATCGCGTTCCGGTTCGGCCCATTGCCGCAGGGTTTTCAATGCCCCGGACAACTCGTTCTGACTTTTGACATACAGCGTGACCTTGTCGGAAGATATTTCCACTTTATAACTTCCATCGCCGGTGTTTGCCCCGGAACTGATGGCGGTGAAGTGTGGAGTTATTCCCCAATACCGCTGAACTGTATCAAGCAGATTTTTCCGGAATTCTTCCGGCGCGGCAAAGACGGAATCATCACTTAACAGGTGATAGCCATTTCCGGAATTAATCTGTTTCGGACGGGGAACCAGAAATCGCGGATGCATAATCAGATTGCCTTTCTCTGTAATATCAAATCTATATTTCCGGCAGCAAACAGCACTCAGGGAATGACCGGAATTCTGCCCCAGACGCCTTTGCTTACCTCATAAGCCACTGTCGCCGGCTGCCAATTGCGGTCATCGAAATCCGGTGCGTACCAGTTGGCCGCAGCTTCGGCAGAACTTTTCCAGGTCTGGTCGGAAATAAAATATTCGCTGCTTTCTCCGGCAGTGATTTTTCCTTCAAACAACAATCCGGTCGGACCGCCGTCGCCGAATCCTTCAATAGCGATAATATTATCCCCCGGATGAAGAAATTTAGCGATATCGTAAGTTTGAGCTACCCAGCAGCATGCACCGCTGCCAACTTCCCGGCCATTGACCAGCAGCCGGTATTTCGCATCGGCAGAAATGGCGATGAAAGCGGATTTCAAATCACCCTTTACATTGAATTTTTTCCGGAGATAAGCTTTGGGGGCAAACGGACGTGAAGTTGACCAGAGCCATGCTCCGCGCCAGTTGTAGCCCATGATTCCGGAACCGATATTTTCAAAAGGTATTTCCCGGCAATCACTGGTGATAGAATTTTTTTCAAAGGTATAGTTCTTGGCCGGAGAAAAATTGGTTTTCAGCGGTTTGCCGGAAAAGACTTTTACTTCGTACGGAGCCAGGGAAACTTCAAACTTGCCCTGCTGCAGGGACACTGGAGCTGCCCGGTACAACTCAAAACAGCGTTCACCGAATTCCGGGAATGTCACTGTCGCCCGTTGGGGAGTCTTGGCGGTATTGGCCATGAATATTACCGGATTGCCATCGAAATCACGGGTCGCTGCTGCAACCAGAGGATTGCTGATACCGCATTTGCGCCCGGCCGGAGAAGTTATGATGGCGGCAAGAGATTGGACTTCATGATTCACTTTGGCCATATCCAGCCACAATCGGTGATCCGGGGCCATGCGGTTGGTCGCATAATAAAATATGCCGTTGGCACCGTGAATGATCGAATCCCAAACCATAAAGCGGGTTTCCGTATAATCCGGATAACGGGCCCCGGGAGCGTTTGCGTTGCGTAAATGGGCCCAGGCAAATCCCTGCAGAACCATGAATACCGGTTTGCAGTCATCTACGGTTTTACGCATTTTGAGCGCATATTTGCCGACACAACTGATGGTGCGGTCCGCAAGATCTGAGTGGTCGCTGCCATTGGGGGATGAGGTTACCGGATAGATATCAACACCGGAAATATCACATCCCTCGTTGTACAATTTCAGCGTTTCGATATCATTTCTGGGGGCATGGTTGGTCCAGACCGGATGATACGGATCTATGTCACGCATCCGGCGGTATTTTTTCACCAATGTATCCCGGTCACTGCCCATCCAGGCCGGTTCATCTGCGTTGTGATAACCGAGGAAAGCGGGATGCTGAGTGATTTCGTTGCCGGTGGTAATGTAATGGCTGATTACTTTCAAATTATATTGCATGGCCTTATCTGCCACCAGTTTCACGCTTGCGGCATTGGAAGACATGTACAGCAGGGTATTGAAGCCGAAACGGTTGTACTGTCTGAAATCGTTTTCGGTAAAATCCGGTTCATAAAGTCCGATCGGGAAAAAAGACTGACCGTTGATACGCAGGAAGTTGCCTGCATCCGGGATCACTTCAAAATCAGCTTTGGCGACTTTATTGATCTCCAGCTGCTGCTGCTGTATGATTTCCGGTGTATTCTGCCGGATGGCAGCTTTGAGAAAATATTTGCCGTCAGGCAGCGCAGCGGTATCCAGCGGCAGTCTGAAAAAACCGTTGTTTCCGGAAATTGAGATGGTTTTGGACAGGATTTTTTTACCGGAAGCATCAGTCAAATCAAAATCGGCATTTACCGGAAATTTCACTTCACGGTTGAATTTGAGATTACCGGAAATTTCCGGTTCCGGTTGTGAAGAATATATTGTATTGCGATAAGCCGGAGAGGTCAGCGTGATGATCAGCGGATCACTTGCCGGGTCTCCGATCTTTTCCAATCTGATATTATCGAACCAGACTTTGCCGGGGGCAAGGTTTTCCAGCGTGATGTACATGCCGGAAAATGGTTTGACCGGGGTGACAAATTCTATACTTTTATTCTGCCATGCGGTGAACCCGTCCTGGCGTTCCAGGCCGAATTTCTGGGTGATGCCTCCGGCACTGCCGGATTTCTCAGCTTTCCAACCGACAAAAAAGCGGTATGGATGGTTGAATTCAGCGCACATGACATTGGCTGTCAGACGGTAACGGGTATTCCGGGAGACGGGGATACCCTCCTGAGTAAGAGTTCCCCGGTCAGTGAATAACAAACTGTATTTTCCCTCTTTTGCATTGGAGGAATCGGTTTTAACGGTCTGCGGCTTATCGGTTTCCCAGCCGGAAAGATTTTGTTCAAAGCCGGGATTGAGGACCGTGTCAGCCGGCCGTCCGGTATCTTCGGTCAACTCAGCCGAGAGGATGCTCACCTCTCCGGAACCATTTAAGAATACTACAAATACGTTGATCTGTTTTTCATTGGCTTCGGTGGTGAAACGCAAACTTTTTCTGCCGGTAACAGCAGAGGGGATAAGTCTGGTCAGTCTTTCTCTTTTGCCGTTTGCCATCAGGTAGATAGTGCCTTTGGCATCCGGAGAATTCCGGTAATCGACCGACAGGATATAGTCCGTTTGCGGTTTTACTTTGACTTTCTGAAAAAGCCGTCCGTTATCCTTGGGACCGGTAAGAGCGATGGCAGCGGCTTCCGGGGTGATGGTGATTTTGGGCGTACCGTGATATGATTGCGGCTGCCATGTTTTCTGCAGGTCGACCTTGCCCGGGACAGCGGGGGCCGGGGGAGGAACCGGTGCGGTGCTTTCACTCATTTTGAAATCATCGAACCAGATAACGCCGCTGTCTTTTACCTGCCGGAGAACCAGCGTTGAATAACGCACATCATCCGGGAGGGAGAAGGTCATACTCTTTTTCTCCCACGAAGTACCGGCGGTTCCCGATCCCCATCTGGTGCCGGCGAAGCGTTTGGTATGCGTGGAATATTCGATGTAGAGCATGAATTTCTGTCCGGGCTGTGCGGCTTTTACCTGCCATGAAAGCGTGTAGGTTTTTCCGGGAGAGAGTTTCAAGGACTGGATAAGAATACCGCCGCCGCCGGGATTGTCGAGCTTGAAACAATTTTGTCCATCTGCGGCATTGCCGTCGATTTTTCCGGCAAAAGCTTTGGTCAGAGTCCAGGCTGACGGCAGACTTTTTCCGGGCGGGACAGTTTCAAAACTGCCGTTGCGGACAAGTTCCTGAGCCGTCAGCAGTGCCGTCAATCCCAGAGTGAACAGCAATAAAAATCTTTTTACAGTAAACATAGGAAAAATCCGTTCTGATAATGGTTTAAAGGTTGTAACCCCAGTAATCTTCGGTATCATTAATTGTTTTTTCCTTATCCCAGGCCGCATGACCATCTATCATCACCATATTAGAACCGTCACTGTGACGCCATGCAACAGGATAAACAATATTTGTTCTACTTTCCCAGGAACGCATTTTTTGTGCGAGATGCGAAGTTTTTGTAGAATCACCATTCTTTCCGAGAGTATCCACAAATATAATATTGAATGAAGGATTGGTAATTTGGGTTAATTTTTTTGTCGGTTTGGAATCTGGCGAAAGCAAATAGTAATTGTATCCATACCATGTTTTTGGAGCACTGGTTGTCGGATAGGTGTTATCAGAATTCAAAATGCTTACGGCAAAAGGACCACTCGGACAATTTACCAAATCGGTGTTTCCATACTTGACAATACAGGCATACCAAATATTTGAATATAAAGGTGCCGCAGTATCCTGATACTTGGGAAACCAATCATCATTATCCTGCAAATACATCATTACACACTGACCGATATTTTTCAAGTTGTTAATACAACCTGCACTTCGGCCGCGTTCACGGGCGGAGTTGAGTGCCGGCAGCA
>JAGBZM010000028.1 GCA_017628235.1 Lentisphaeria bacterium
CCGGATCGGGATCGAACACCCGGTTTTTCAATACATCCAAAGCCTCATAACTTCCTCTGCCGGCGACAAATGTGATCGCCAGATATTCAAACACGCCGCTTTCATCGGTTTCGGTCGAGTGGGTCTGCATCGGAAAATAAAGAACTGCATCCGATGGTTTCAAGCGATAACGCACACCGTCGATATTGGTCGAAGCGTTCCCCGCAAGGATGATTTTCAGGATCATCCGGTGGTGGCAAAAGGAACGGAGAAAAAAATCGGAATCCTTACCGATCCAGATTTTCAAATCGCAGGGAACAAAATCGACCGCCGGAAAAGAGACTCCGCTCTCCTGCGGCGTCAGCATTATTCTGCGGATTTTTCGCAGCGTGGTCGAAAATGGTATTTTATTGTTTGATACAGACATAGACAAATCTCCGCAATTATGGTATAATATAACATGAACAACGATAAAATACAATGGAGACAACTATGCTTAAAGCCAAAGATGTGAAAAAATTTGCCAAGGCCTGCGGCGCCGACATCTGCCGCATCGGTTCTATGGACAATTGGGAAGGCGCTCCGAAACAGATGGATCCGCGCTACATTTTCCCTGATGCAAAATCGATTATCGGACTGGGTTTCCGGATTCCGCGGGGATATCTGCGCGGCATCGAAGAGGGTACGATGTTTTCCACCTATGAATTCATGGGCTACTCCGGAATGAACTGGCGCTATATGCCGCATGTCCTCCGCCAGATCGTCTGCTTTATCGAAGACCACGGTTACGAAGCGGTCCCGCTGCCCAACTGGGATGCATTCAGCTACAACGGCTACACCGATTATCCGGGCAAAGAGAAAAAGTTCCGGAGCCGTCCGGTCGCGCCGGGTCTGCCCTGTCCGGACGTCACCATCAGTTTCCGGGTGGCGGCGGCGGTTTCCAACCTCGGAGAGATCGGCTGGAGCAAAATGATCCTGACTCCGGAATTCGGCCCCATGGTCCGGGCGGTTTTCATCATCACCGAAGCAGAACTTGAAACCGATCCCCCGATCCTGCCGGGAACTCTTTGCGACCGCTGCAAATTGTGTGCTAAAATGTGTCCCGGTCAGGCGATCCCCACCGACAAGAGCGTAAAATTCAAGGTCGGCGACATCGAATATGAACATTGCGATCTGGATCTGGCGCGCTGTTCCAATGCGTACAGCGGCGGCAATCCCGAATTCAATCCCTTCTGGGATCCGGAAATCAAAATGGAAGATGATTCCTATATGGATGAATATCTTTCGCCCAAATATTACGGTTCCCCGCGCGGCAACGGCGGCCCCTGCCCGCGCATTATGCACACCCGCAACAATCCTGCCATCGGCGGCGGCCGCGGCTGCATCCGGGCATGCTACGCCCATCTGGAAGCGCAGGGCAAACTCACGCACAAATTTGTAAAACCGTTCAAACGCCATAAAGAGTGGAAATTGGATTGATATGAAGTTTTCGGTCGGCTATCAATATCCGGATGAGTATTCAGAGGAACGGTTTCCGGAAATACTGCAGGATTATGCAGATTCGACAGCAGAACTTTATTTTGCTCCGGGCAATGAACCCGGAGCGCGTTCTCCTGCCGCCAAAGCCTCCGGTCTGGAAGAAAATGAGGCATGGGAAATCCTGACCGAAGACCTCATTGAAACCAGAAAAATGGGCATCAAACTGAATCTTCTTTTCAATGCCAACTGTCTGGGCGCAGAATGTATCAGCAAAGAACTTCAGAACCGGGTGGTGAAAATCACCGGAAACCTTCTGGATATCTGCCAGTTGGATACTGTGACCACCGCCTCGTGGTTCATTGCCGGCGTACTGAAAAAACATTTTCCGCAGCTGGAGATCCGCGCTTCAGTCAATATGAAACTGGGAACGCTGGAGGCGCTGAAATATGCTTCAGAACGTTTTGACGGCTTCTGCATCCAGC
>JAGBZM010000029.1 GCA_017628235.1 Lentisphaeria bacterium
AAAGGGAAAACTTTTTTTTCTCGTGAAAAGAAAGTTTTCCTTGTCCCCCGCACACTCATTCACTTTGATAGAATTGCTGGTAGTTATTGCGATGATAGCGATATTGGCGGCGATATTGTTACCTGCGCTCAATTCGGCTCGCAATCGTGGGATATCGGCTTCGTGTATATCCAATTTGCGTCAGATGGGCATTGTGGCGGGCATGTATGCTGATGATCATGCTGGTTACATTGCGCCGACCTATTCTTTTGTTGATGGTGTGGGTGAATCGTGGGCGGGAAAATACATGTCTTGCGGTTATTTGGAGCATCCGAAAGATGGCAGTGATGTTTTATTTCGCTGTCCGGTAAACAACAAGCATGCAGGAGATTACTTTGAGTCTTATGGTGCAGACGGTGCGGTTGGCGGGGTGAATATAGATGACAATAATATTCTGGCCCTGCGTATTGCCACTTTATCAGGTAATGCCGGAGTGTATCCGCTTTACGCTGACAGTGTGAAGTGTGTGGCGAGTCAGAAAAACCCTGTGGACGCGCAAGCCGGTAAAAAGCAGACTTACCGGATCAACATTGACATGGGTGGTGCGGTAGCGGCCAGGCACTCGGCATTGGCCAATCTGGTCATGGCTGACGGTCATGTGGAGAGTTCGACGGCGGAAGAGCTTAAAGAAACCTACAAAAAGGGGGCGAGCCGTCCGGCGATTGCTTCATGGTGGTATGATTCAGGAACTTATTTCCAATATGTATATACTGAGAAGTGATATCATTGAAAAGGAGAGAAAAGGATGTGTAAAAAATTGATTTTCAGTGTAATGCTGTTGAGTGTTACGGCATTGGCTGCGGAATCGCTTTTTCCCAATGGTGATTTGAGAAAAGTTCTCAACTTTGTACCGTTGGCCAAGCAGGTGACGACCAAGGGATTCACGGTGCAAGCTCCCTGGCCGGCTGGATTTCTGGTCGATACCGGATCGCAACCGTGTGTCATGCGTTATGAAGGCGGGGAAAATCCCCGGTTGATCGTGGAAAATGACGGTAAAAAAGAGAGTACTGTTTATACGGCAGCGGAATTCAAACCGGGCAGTTACAAATTGCGTTTCAAGGCAGCAGGTCTGACTCCGGGCAGTACGGTGAAAGTGCGGCTTTACCGTTACGATCAGAATAAACGGTGGGTCAATGGTATTGTTCTGCACCGGATCATGCTGGATGGGGGCAGATCCGGCCAGGTGATCGACTTCAAAGAGAACGGTGGCGGGGTGGCTTTTTTCCGGATAGCATTTTCGTTTTCGGGGAAAGTTTCGATCGGAGATTTTGAATTGGTGGACACCGGTTCGGCAGCAGTTGAAGAATCGGCCACCAAAAAAGTAATTCTGCCGCCGGGAACGCTGCTCGATGAAGTTCATCCGCCGAAAATCGGGGAACGCGGTTCGCTGATCCGGAAATTCGCCCCGGTGAAAAGTGGACAGCAGACGTTATTGAGTTTTGAACACCGTATTGATTTTCCCCGGCTGAACGGCTGGGCTCCGTGTATGCAGATCGAAGTCAACGGCAAGATTGTTTCCGGCATGGCGACACGACTCCACAAACGGCTGCTCAACAGTGATTTGCGTACTCCCGGGCATCTCGATCACGGAACTTATCACCGCAACTATTCCGACAAGTGGTATTCTCTTTATTCCCCGGATTTTGAAGCGGCGAAACACCGTTTCGCTCCGGTAAATCCTGAAGCTTACCGGGTGGTGCTGGATATTTCCGATCTGGTCAGTTCCACAGAAGAAAACGATTTGCGTATCCGTTTCGGCAGTGATCTTTCCGGTTATTACCAGTCAGTCGGGGTTTTCGACCGCAAACCGGCACTGGCTCTGCAGAATCTTGTCATCCGCCAGACCGCAGCTGTTTCTCCGCTGCCGGTTGAAAAAGCAGCGGCAGAGACCATGATCATCATGCGCCGTAAAGCTCCGGCGTTTTTCAAGTGTGAACTGCGTAAAGACGGGGCGCTTTCTGTGGATTTCAACGGTAGAAACCATCTGATCACCGGCACATTTTCTGCTCCGGCAGGGCACCGTTACACCCTGGGGGAAAAGGACGACGAAGCGTGGCAGTTGCAGGAATTTGACGGCAGAAAAGTTGTTCTCGCCAATCCGTATTACACCCTTAGCCGCGAAATCACCATCCGTTCCAACCGGATCGACGTCAAAGATACTTTTGCTTCCAAACTTACTGAACTTGCCGGGGTGAAATTTTTCAACCGGATCAAATCCGATGAATTTCATCCGGTCTATCTCGCCGGTGATCCCTCGCCGGTACATGAAGTCAAACAGGGCGGGCGCAATCCGAGCGTTTTTCTCTCCCACCGCGCTTCGGCAAGCGGATTGGGAATGATTGCAAACGATGATGTTTTCCGCGTGCAGAACCGCCAGTTCTGCCGGGCGGGGTATGCCGGGATCGGCAGCGAAAATTTCGCCCTGCTTCCCGGTAAAAAACAGACCGTTGAATGGTCGGTATATCCGGTTGCTTCCAGCGATTATTTCGACTTCATCAATCTGGTACGCAACGATTGGCAGGTGAATTTCCCGATTCAGGGCGGATTCCATATTTCCATGAATAATTACGTCAACTGGAACCGGGAAAAATCCAATGCATTCGCTGATAAACTCAATTTGCAGTTCCAAAGTTACGGGGTACTTTTCTGGCGGCATCTCGGCGGTGAATATGCTTCCCGCCTCGGAACGGTACACGGCTGCGGACTCATGCTTGATGAAGTGCGCGCCTATCCGGAAATCAATAAAACCGTCCCCGTTGAACCCATGCGCGAATTTATCCGCAAAAATATCGCTTTGTGCAAAGAATACACCCCGCATCTCAAACGGTTGATCTATGTTCACAACCAGTACAGCAATGAACCCGGCGATGAAGAAAAATATGCCGATTGCCGGCTCATTGACCTTAAAGGGCGCAAATGCGGCGGCATGAATGGATATTACAACCTTTTCGTCCCCACTCCGGAAAACGATTTCGGTAAAAACCATCTCTCTTTTCTGAAATATCTTTTCGATAATTTCGACCTCGACGGTATCTACAACGATGAATTTACCTACTCCATAAGTTTTGCTTCCTCGACCATGTGGGACGGCGTTTCGGTCGAATTGGACGATAACGGCAATGTTAAACGCAAAATCGGCTTTGTTCCGCTGCTCAAACTGCCCTTTATTCTCAAAGTTATGGATTACGTTATTAACGAACGCGGCAAATATTTCATTGCCAACTTCTCCCCGGAAACCCGTTCGGAACTGCGCTTTCAAGTCCCGAGGTTTGAGGAAACTTACGATCCGTCATGGGTCTATTACACCCACTTGTACACCCCGATCCAGCTCGGCGATATGCTCGTTTTCAGCGGTTCTCCTGAAGAATTCATGGATGATGTCCGCAACGCCATCAAAAGAGGTGCCCTCTATTACCACTATTTGAGTAGCACCCCCGGCAAAACCATCACCGCTTATATGTACCCGTTTACTCCGGTGGAACTGCACAGCGGTTATCTGGTGGGCAAAGAACGGATCCTGACCATTTACAGTGGTGAATATGGTATTCCCGGAGAAACAGCGGAATATAAGGCCCTGGTATTCGGGCCGGCCGGCCGGTTGATCGCGGATCATCCGTATGAAAATATCAGAACCGCCGATGGGATCAAATGCCGGATAAAATTGCCGAAAAATCATTGCGCTGTACTTATAAAAAAGTAAATAATCAACTGCATGCCGAATAAAAAATGAACAGTAAAAAAATACCGTTGCCGTCAGTCAAATTGACTGATAAGATGCTTGCACCGCGCATAGAGCAGTGCATAAAAGTGACCATTCCCACCTCTCTGCAAAAGTGCAGAGATACCGGCAGGATCGATGCTTTCAAGCTTGAATGGACCGAAAATTCCGGTAAAGAATGCCCGCATATTTATTGGGATTCTGATGTGGCCAAAGTTCTGGAAGCGGTGGCGTACAGTCTGGCGATCTCCCCGGATGAGGAACTGGAGAAATATTATGATGAATTGGTCGATCTGATCGTTTCCGCGCAGCAGCCGGACGGTTATCTGAATACCCACTTCACGGTTACGGAAAAGGATCAGCGGTGGCAGAAGCTGAATTCCAAACATGAGTTATATTGTGCCGGACACCTGATGGAAGCGGCAGTAGCCGGATTTGAACAGCTGGGCAAGCGGAAATTTCTCGATGCCATGTGCCGTTACGCTGATTATATCGATTCGGTTTTCGGTGAGGCAGAGGGCAAACGTTACGGCATCCCCGGTCATGAGGAGATCGAACTGGCTCTGGTGAAACTGTACCGGGCAACCGGAGTGGAACGTTATCTCAAACTGGCGGAATATTTTATTAATGCCAGAGGCCGGGACCCGGAATTTTTCTCCCGGGAAAGCGGTTATCCGTTTGAACCGGAGATCTATCAGGCCCATAAACCGGTGCGTGAACAGAGTGACGCCGTCGGCCATGCGGTCCGGGCATTGTATTTGTATTGCGGTATGGCAGATGTCGGTAAAGAGACCGGTGATGAAACTCTGATCACCGCCTGCAAACGCCTCTGGAAAAGTATTACGGAAAAACGGATGTATATCTCCGGCGGAGTCGGTTCGAGTTTTTTTCATGAAGCATTTACGACCGATTATGATTTACCCAACGACAGCCGTTCCTACGCCGAGAGCTGCGCCGGTATCGCGCTGGCACTTTTTGCCCACCGGATGAGTGAAATTACCGGACAGGCCGGTTATCTGGACACTCTGGAAAGAGCATTATTCAATGTTATCTGCGCCGGAATAAGTTTGTCCGGTGACGAGTTTTTCTACTCCAACTTTCTGGAAATGAATGATAACTTTGTATCCTATAACTTCGGCAACCGTACCCGGCAGAAGTGGTTTTTCTGCTCCTGCTGTCCGACCAGCTACTGCCGTTTTTTCACCCAGCTGCCCCGGATGATCTGGAGTGAGGACGGGGAATTTCTGCGATTGAATATTCCGGTGGCCAATGTCCTGACTCTGCCGGATAAGTGTGTGGAAGTGATCGGCAATTATCCGCAGGACAACCGTATCAAAGTTATTATCCGCCGGGCCGGGAGTTTCAAATTTGCCATGCGGATACCCGGATTCGCCAAAAGTGCCGTTTTCCGCTGCAACGGAGAAATCTGTACGCCGGAAACGGTCAACGGTTTTGCCCGGTTCGACCGCAACTGGCAGGATGGCGATGAGATCAGCTGCGAATTGGATATGCCCTTTGAATTGATCCGCTGCCATGAAAAGGTTTCTATGAACCGGGGCAAAGCTGCGATCATGCGCGGGCCGCTGCTCTATTGCTGTGAAAATATCGACCATGATTGCGATGTAAGTTCACTGCTTATCGACCGGAAAACGGATTTTACAGTGGAAGAAAGTTCCGGGCTGGAAAATATTTCCGCAGTGAAATGCCGGGGATTGGCCGAATCCGGAGAAACCGGGCAGTTGTACAGCAATGCCGTACCGCAGAGCAGAACATGCGTGATCACCGCCATCCCGTATGCGTGGTGGCAGAATCGCGGTGAAACCAATATGACCGTCTGGCTGCGTGAATATTGAAAAATGCCCCGGCGGCAGTATTCTGCCCCGGGGCAAATATTTTGTGCTTTCCGTCCGGCGGTTCAGACTATCGGCATTCGGAAATCAGTACCCGGCCGTTGCGGACGACTTTCAGAGTTCCTTTGATACCGGCTGCCGGATCGGGACAAATTTCATAAGTTTCCCATCCCGGTGAGGTGGCACGGATACCGAAAATGTACTTGCAGAAGAAGTATACCGGATAACTTGCCCAGGGATGGGAAACACTCATGCGCTGTTCAGCTTTCGGCCAATGTTCGACGGTAAGGGTATTGCCCATCCGGATCATGGTCAGCCACGCACTGTCATTGCCCAGCAGCAATTCAGTTGCCTGGCGGCTTTTTCCGTAGCGGAACAGAGTTTCCAGATAGATAAAACCGCTGTATAAACCGCAGACCATGCCGCTGGCAGAGACAAAGTCCACAACTTTATCCTGCCGTTCTTCCGGAACAATATCGCACCACAAAGCCCACATATTGGCGTGGAACGAGCAGTTTTCCGAACCGAACCGGTCAGTATAAAGGCCGGTTTGCCGGTTGTAGCAAAGTTCATTGAGCTGACGGCACATATATTCGCTCTTTTTCCGCAGTCTGACAGCATCATCCTTGCGGCCGGTGGCCTCGGCCAGATACGCCAGCTGCCGCATTACTTTTACCGCCAGAGCATTGGGAACAAAGAGATATTCCCGTTTTTCCCCGAAGTCATATTTTTCGGTATAGGCCGGCGGCCAATCGATGATGCAGCGCGGATTTTTTCCGAAAGTGCGGATCAGGCCGTTTTCTTCGATCCACTCTTCAAAAGAGGAGATCTTCACCAGTTCGTCAAAATGGGCGGTTACGAAATCCGCATCTTTGCACTCCTGATAGAACTCATAAAAGAGACAGGCGGCAAACTGTTTCCACTCCACCGGCCAGGTCAGATGGGTCAACTGATATTCCAGATGGCGTCTGGCCACCATCATGGTATCCGACACGGCAAAAGCCGCCTGCATATTGAGCAGGGCATCAGCTTCATAAGCGATGCGTTCACGGGTGAAACAGTCGGTGTAACAGTCAGTGGCGGTATATTTGATCGTACGTTTGCACAGATCCCAGATCTGACGCAGATTCTCATTGTCGGTGGTCAGGACACTGGTATCGCTGAAAGGGGCGTGGATTCGGCGCAGAGTGATATCTTCCGGATGCAGTTCGCCGTCGTAGTTGACGATTTCGGCGTATCTGAATTGGCGCACTCCGAAGTGTCCGAGCAGCTGCCGTCCGGGAGCAAACAGCCAGTTTTCCTGATAGCAGACGATGCAGCGCAGGAGGAAACGGACATGATCCTCATCCAGCATTTCTTCGGCCAGACGCACCTCCACTTCGCCGCCTTTTTCCGGTCCGGTCAGCAGGAGTGAACCGATGGTTTCCACCCCGAAGTCAGCGATCCACCGGTTATCTCTGGTCTTGAAAAGTTTTTGCGGATGGACGAATGTTGTTTCCAGATTGTAACTGGCCGGAACGGTGGGATGATCGGCATATTCCAGGGTGGCGTTTTCCCACTTTGAATCATCGAAATCCGGCAGCTGCCAGTTATCCGGGTGACGGGTACCGTCAAGGTGTTCAAAATATTCTCCCGGCCCGATATCGCCTTTGAAGTAACCGTAGATATGCGGCTGGCGGTAACAGATGTGACCGTCGTACAAATTGGCATCAAAGAACTTCCAGGTGCCGCCGGATATCTGCTGTCCGTCCGGAGAAAAAATTTCTGCATTGAGTCCCTGTTTTTCTCCCCGGAAAGCGATCGCCAGCAGATGTTTGCCTGCCGTAAGACGGCCGAGGGGGAAACGCTGTTCCACCCGGGTTCCGGTGATCACCGCGCGTTCGGTGCCGCAGCCGATGTATCTGCCGTCGAGCCAGATGTGATACTTGATGTAAGTGCCGCCCATCAGCCAGGTATCATGGTAGGCGGACGGACAGAAGTCCCGGATGTAGGTGTGCGGATCGGCAGAAACCCGTACTTCCGCTTCTCCGGCGGTATTCAACGCATATTCTCTGCGGATAAAGCAGGTTCCCACTCCTTTTACATATTGTTTTTTCATGACAGGAAATCCCGGTGTTGATATTTTATTCTGCAGGGAAAAGAATATCCGCCTGCACTCCTTTGGCTGTGAATTCAAACTTGCCGGGCGCGATTTCCCGGGTCCGGCCGAATTCCGATTTGAATTTACCTGCGGTTTTTCCCACAGAAAAGACCGCTTTGACATCTTTGATGCCGGAATTGCAGATGATCACGCACTTTTTGCCGTTGTCGGCCTGCAGTATGGCCGCGTGAATGTCGTTTTTATTGGTGCTCTGGAGATTTTGTACCGGCCGGGATTTGTTGATACCCATGATGTACGGTTCCGCTTTACGCAGCACTCTTACGGAGGCATAATAGTTGGGCATGTGGGTTTTCATATATCCCGGCATCAGCTTTTCAGAACGTTCCATATCAAAATAGGAGTATGAAATGAATCCCTTTGCTCCGTAGATCGCACCGAGCAGCGGCATGGCGATCAGCTCATCGGCTGACGGCCCCCGTGATTTCTGCCGGAACTCCTCCGGATTGTTGCGGAAAAGAATGTTGCCGAGGTTGGTCAGCTGCGGATTCATCCAGATCAGCTGTCCGGTCTTTCCGGCGGCGATCACCCATTCGGCGCAGCGGCTGATATCTCTGGGCTGTCCGCCGGCATTGCCGGAGATCGGGTACGGGTCAACCCCGATGATATCCGCGCAGCTGCCGAAAAGCGGGAAATCTTCCGGACGGCAGGTGATGGCATAGGTCGGATGCCAGATATCGACGGCATTGATATTTTTCCGGATCCGCTGAACTCTGCCCAGCTGATTGATGATCGGTTCATCAGCGATATACCATGCCAGCAGTGCCGGGTGATCTTTGATATGGGCCACCAGTGCCCGGGTCGTTTCATCGATACCTTTTGCGCCGTTGAAACTGTCCACCAGGGCGTGGAATCCGGCGAATTGCTGGATCATGGAGGTGATCAGTTTGATATTATGTTTCTGAGCCAGATCCAGCAGCCGTTTGATTTCGGCTTTGCGGCGGTCATCCTGTTCGTGTCTGCTGCCGATCAAGCCGTAGAAAAGAATGGTATTCACTCCGTTGGCGGCAAACTCTTCGGCCAGAGCTTCATTGAATGTGCCGCCGTAAAAGCCGACCGGCATGAATGGTTTACCGTCCACCAGCAGCCGTCCGTATTGATCGAAAACGGCGGCATTGGCCGGTTTGGAGCTGTGGTTGACGACCCGGACGGAGTATTGCTGTCCTTTAAGTTTCAATTTGTTAACTGTGTCGAGGATCGTGATGGAAACGGTATAATCCCCGTCAGGCAGGCTGCCGGCGAAAGAGCAGCGCAACTTACTGTCTTTGCCGAAGGAAGCGATTTTTTTCATCCCGGCAAAAGAGATCAGAGCCTGGGTTCCGGCCGGACAGCTGTCGTTGCCGGAAAACTCAAAATTCAGGGCTTCGCCGTTGCGGAAGGCCATATTTTCCGGTTTGAGCAAAACGGCTTCCGGGTCGGGTTCCAGAGCTTCGAGCCGGATATCGTCGATCCAGATCGTGGCCGGATATTTTGCATAAAAATAGGCGATTATCAGCATATTCGACGGATAGCTTTTGGGGGAAAATTCGATGATATCATATTTTTTCCACTCCCGATCCGGAAAAGGCACATTGTTATAGGAACCGCCGAGCCATTTGCCCTGATATGAGTGATCGACACCGAGGATCTGGATCTTCTCTTTATCATTGATCTTCACTCCCGGCGGCAATTCAGCGCGCATATACGCGCTCAGACGGTAACGCATTCCGGCTTTCGGTGCTTTGACGGTGCAGAGCCCGATCGGACCGATCTTCCGGTCATCGGCTTTGGATATTTTCAGGGATTTAGTAAGGTTGATACCCTCTTTGGTAATGGAAAATCCGGGTTTGAATTTGCGGTTGTACTCCGGTTCTTCAAAGGTGATGACCCGGGAATTTGCGGTATTCCGGGTAACGGCAAATTTTTCTGCCTGCTCCACTGTCAGAGCAGCGGACTGTCCGATCAGCATGCCGATGAATAAAGTACAGTTGATCTTTTTGAAAAAATTCATCTTTTTCCCTTTTTGTTAGATTGGTTGCGTTTACGGGGCTGAGTATCCAGCATATCATGGCTGGCTAAGTTGCTTTTTAAAATTTAGCATTCATTTCCGTCAATTGCAAATGCAGAATAAAAAATTTTATGATTTATTTTATGGTCAAAGTCACGGGATGATACCATTATCCCGGCAGCTTTGCAGCCAGCATTTGAACATCAGCATATGTCCGGCAACGGTTGGGTGGATTCCGTCCCAGACCCAATATTCGATCGGGGCCTGTTCCGCTGCCCGGGCAAATATTGCCGGATAATCCAGAATATGGGCATTGAATTGTTCAGCGACCTCCCGGACGATCAGCTGTCTGGTCAGGATATCGGCAGCTTTCAGTTCCCGGTCATGCTGGGATTCGCGGCGGATGTTCAGGATGAACTCCTTTTCGGCAGCATCGTACGGCCGGTCGGAGAGTCCCGGCAGGGCAGCGGCGGGGTAATAAAACGGGATGCCCATGAGAATGTGCAGCTGCGGGTTCTGTTTCCGGGCCAGCGAGAGCATACAGCGGAGATTTTCCCGGTATGCTTCGGGGGCGGCCAGAGATTTCTGCAGCGGGGATTTTTCCGGATTGAAAAGAGTCAGAGTGTCATTGACCCCGACCAGCAGGGTCAGGACATCCGGTTCGATATTCAAAGCGCGTTTTTCCCACGCAGCCAGCAATTGAGCTGAATTGATACCGCTATGGGCGGTGTTGTATGATTTTGGCATCAGCTGCGGGTATTCTGCGGCGAGAAAGGCGGCGGCGAGAAAGGCGAAGCCGTGTCCCATGATATGATTGGGATCGCCGCACAGAGAGTGATTGCCGTCGGTGATCGAATCACCGCAAAACAGCCATCTGGATGGAATTTTTTGCATGATTTTCTGTATCTCTGTTTGATTGTAAAAATTGATTATTGTTTCAATTGTTGTGAAATCATCATACCGTCGGCTTGCGGATGATCTTCCGGACGATCTGCGGACGTTCTCGCAGTCGAGTACGATAGTACACTCCTGCTCGCGCCCGCCTTGACAAATCTGCGACCTGATCCGGCAATCCATCCGCCGGGTGGATCAATCCGTTTTGCGTGGTTGACCAATCATCACGCTGGTGATATATTCCGGTATGTCAGGTTAAACGTACTCTATTTCTCCCCATCCGCCGGTTTGCCGGCCGGTAATACTGTGGTCAGAGTACCCGGCAGGCGGTACGGTAGTACATATTGCCCAGCTTGTCCAGATCACTGCTTAAAACGAACATTGCACCGGTACGCAGAGTGCCTTCGGACTTGAATATCTCCTGCAGAACTTTCTGGATGGAATTGACCGGGGCGATCCCGGTCGGATCTACATCTCTTCTGCCGAAAACGAAAAACATGCCGTCGCGCCCTTCGGTTCCCCAGCGGATCATGGGCAGGTTGAAAGTTTCCCGGCGGAATCTCGCCATATTTCCGTGCGGGGCAAACTTTTCCAGAGCCGGATTCAAGATCCACGAACCGCAGATGAACATGGGAACTTCCCGTTTCAGATATTTTTTGAAAAACTCTTTTGCCTCTTTCATGGAGGCCAGAGCATCTTCCCATCGCATCGGCAATCCTCCCGGAATATGGATGCTCGGCACGATATCCCAGGGCGAACAGACCGGCTTGAATTCCCGGCGGTCGATAGTCAGACGTTCATTGACCCGCGCCAGCCCGTCGGGCGAACAGGGGATACCGGTGATGAGATCCCCGTCTTCTTCGATGAAAGAGGTGACAAATTCATGGTCAAGCACCACCAGACCGTTGGCATCGAACTTCATTCCCGGAGCCGCCAGTACCGCAAAAACGCCGTCAGCATTGCGGAAAATCAGCGGCATCCACTCCGGCAGCCGGTGAATGAGATATTCAAAACGGCCGATCCGGTAAAGTTCACCGGAAACATGCTGGCCGATAGCATAGAGCTGCCCCAGAGTATGGCCGGGAATGTTGTTATGGCTAAGTTTGTAGATGGCCACTGTCCCGCCGATCCACTGCAGGGCATCGGCGGCATAATGTTCCGGGATGCCATTTTTGCGGCAGTTTTCCAGAATCAGCGGCGCACTGCTCAAAGCGGCGATCAGCGAAGCGATCCCTTCGTTTTCACCCCAAACCGCAGTTTTGAAGGTGCCGGTGGATTTGATTTTCAATACAAATGCCGCATGGTGAAGCATGAACATATAAAGAGAATACGCTTCATTGCCGGAACACTGTTCAATGACCTGCCGGGCGCGGATAAGGATCTCCTTTTCATCATCCGGGATACGGAGAAAAGGGAGATATTTTCTGATGTATTCTTCGGAAACGAATTCCGGAACTCTGCCGTTCCAGGCCTGCAGAATTTTTTCCCAGTGGTTTTTCAGCAGATGTTCTGCCTCATCCGTAAGTCCGAGGCAGGTACAGAAATTTTTGAGTTCCATAAAATTCACTCCGGTACTCAAATATTCCAGCTGGCGATATCGTCGTGATTTTTGTGCATTCCGGAACTGATGCAGGTATCCAAATCAGCATTGCAGCCGCCGTCATCGGTTTTATTCGGACCGAAAGAGTAGACGGCGAAGTTGCCGACAATGGTTTTGTTATTACTGATTTTCAACTCATCATTTTTGGTGACTTTGACCATGATTTTATAGGGGTTGCCCCAGGGATCACGGTAGAGCAGACCGGTTTGGGCGGTGTATGCACTGGCGGGATCAAACCCTTTCTGCGGTTCAAGATAAACTTTTTTGCGTTTGTTGACACTGACGGTCAAACCACTGTTTTTCGGCGCGGAAAGTTCGGCGATCATGGCATTGTAGGCATTACCGGTAACAGGGGCGATATCGTCTTCTTCAGTGACCTCCTGCCCGCCGATCTCATACTTATGGTCGGTGGCAGTTTTTTTCAGCACTTTGCCGTAATCGGCATCAAGCTGTTTGAGGGCGGAAATGATACTGGTGATCTCGCTTTCGGCGCGGGATTTGAGACCGCGCTGACGGGAGATGATGACCGTCGGCGTGACGATTCCGGCCAGAATTGCAATGATGGCGATGACCGTGAGCATTTCAACGAGGGTGAAGTTGTGACGTTTTTTCATAAGTAAATCTCCTTGATACGGGAATTGATTTCAAAATTGTCTGTGTGATACGATATCGCGGAAAACCGGGTTTTTCAAACGGGAAAACGGAAAAAATCATAAAAAAAATGAAAAAATCCTTGATAAACGGTTCAAACGCGGTTATTTTACAGAGGAATACTGAAAGTCAAACCAAATAATCCGGGAAGATGCTCCTATGAAAAAGTACCGCTTCACCCTGACCGAAATGCTTACGGTCATCGCCATTATCGCCATTTTGGCCGCTTTGATCACCGCGGTGGTGATCCGGGCCCGCGCCAGTGCCCGCACCACTGCGTGTGTCAGCAATCAGGGCCAGACCATCAAACTGGTCATCAATGGCATGAATGCTTCTGACAGCAAAATCACCAACGGCAACGCCGCCGGCAAACGTTATACCGACTGGCTGCGGGATAAGAAGCTGCTTGCCTCGCTTGAAGCAGTGCGCTGTCCGGACATGAGTTATTCCAGCAAACCCGGTTCGGTGTCAAATGATACCGATCTGGCAGAGGCTTACGGCATGGTAATCTCTACGGCGGCCGAAAGCAAATTCAATTTCAAAAACAACAAACTGTTCAAAGCCGGGGCAGCCGATGTTTCCCGCAGCAGTATGCTTATGGGCGGTGATACGCTCGAATGGAAAAGCAATGCTTCCACCACGCTGAAAAATGCAGCTGCCCGGGCGGCACTGGAGTTTTCGTCCAACCGTCTGGCCGCGAACCATAACGGCGGCGTGATCAATGCGTTTTTCCTTGACGGCAGTGTGGTTTCCCTGCCGGTCGATGAGTTCAAAAGCAAGAGCTTTTACTATCCGAAAGCTGACGGTACCGGCGCGGAAAAAGTTGCTGCCGGCAATATCGTAAGCGAGTGACGGTTTTTCCGGTCCGGCGGCGGAATGCCGCACCGCCGGGGGCAAGGCGCGTGAACTCAAATATCCGGGAAAAATAAATAAGACTTGAAAAAATAATAAAAAAGGTGTATATTAACAGACACGCAATTTTAACCTCCTTATTTTATAAGGAATAAATAGAAAGAAGGAAAGACAATGGGCAAAAAGATGCAAACCATTGACGGCAATCATGCCGCGTCGTATGTCGCCTACGCATTCAGCGAAGTGGCGGCTATCTATCCTATCACCCCGTCCTCCAACATGGCTGAATACGCTGACGCGTGGGCTGCCAAAGGACTGAAAAACATGTTCGGTGAACCGCTTCAGGTTGTGGAAATGCAGTCCGAAGCCGGTGCGGCCGGTGCCGTTCACGGATCACTTTCCGGCGGTGCATTGACCACCACTTATACCGCCAGTCAGGGTCTTTTTCTGATGATCCCGAATATGTACAAGATCGCCGGTGAAATGCTTCCGACTGTTTTCCATGTTTCCGCCCGTGCGCTTGCTGCCCAGTCACTTTCCATTTTCGGTGATCACTCCGACGTGATGTCCTGCCGTGCCACCGGTTTTGCGATGACCAGTGCCGCCAGCATTCAGGAAACTCACGACCTCGCGCTGGTTGCCCACCTCTCCACTCTGGAGAGCGAGATCCCGTTCATTGCGTTCTTTGACGGATTCCGCACCAGTCACGAATATCAGAAAGTTGAGTTGCTCGACTATGCTGATATGAAAGAATTGCTCGATATGAAGTATGTTGAGCGTTTCCGCGCCCGCGCTCTGCGTCCGGAAGCTCCGTACGCCAAAATGGCCGCGCAGAACCCGGATGTTTACTTCCAGGGCCGCGAAACCACCAACAATCAGTATGCCGCACTGCCGGGCATCGTCCAGAAATATATGGATAAAGTTGCCGCCGTCACCGGCCGTCCGCTGCACCTCTTTGACTATGTCGGTTCACCGGATGCTGACAAAGTGATCGTCGCAATGGGTTCCGGCTGCGAAACCATCGAAGAGGCGATCAACTACCTCACTGCTGAAAAAGGTATGAAGATCGGTTTGATCAAAGTCCGTCTCTATCGTCCCTTTGATGTGAAAGCTCTCGCCGCTGCGCTGCCGGCCACCGTCAAAAAGATCGCGGTCCTCGACCGTACCAAAGAACCCGGCTGTCTGGGCGAACCGCTGTATCTGGATGTCAAAGCCGCACTTGCCGACCGCACCGATCTGACTATTGTCGGCGGCCGTTACGGTCTGGCCAGTAAGGAATTCACCCCGTCGATGGTCTATGCCATTTACAAGCATCTTGACGGCAAGTGCTTCCACAACTTCACCGTTGGTATCAACGATGATGTTTCCAACCTCTCTCTGGATATCGACGAAACCATCGTTACCGAACCGGCCGGTACCACCAGCTGCTGCTTCTGGGGTCTGGGTTCCGACGGTACGGTCGGTTCCAACAAGAACTCCGTTGCCATTATCGGTGACAACACCGACAAATATGTGCAGGCTTACTTCAGCTACGACTCCAAAAAGTCCGGCGGTATCACCATCAGCCATCTGCGTTTCGGTGACAAACCGATCACCAGTGAATATCTGATCACTGCCCCCGACTTCGTCGCCTGCCACAATCAGGCGTACATCGGCATGTACGATATGATCTCCGGTATCAAAGAAAACGGTACTTTCCTTTTCAATACCAATGCTCCGGCAGACAAGGCCTTTGCCACTCTGACCCGCGAAATGCAGGAGACCATCGTGGCCAAGAATATCAAATTCTACGTCGTCGATGCTCTGAAAGTCGCTCTGGATGTCGGCAGTCCGAAATACATTTCCACGATCATGCAGACCTGCTTCTTCAAACTGGCCGGCATCATTCCGGAAGAAAAAGCCATCGGCTACATCAAAGCCGGTATCGAGAAGAAGTTCGCCAAAAAAGGTCAGGAAGTTGTCGATCAGAATAAACTCTGCGTGGACAAAGCTCTTGACGGTTTGACTCAGGTTGCCGTCCCGGCATCTCTCGACGGTGTTGAGTGCTATACCCCGGCGGCTAAATTCACTGCCGAAATGGGTGAATTTGCCACCAAACTCATGGCCCCGGTCCTCGCTCAGAAAGGTGATACGGTTCCGGTGTCCGCGATGAGTTATGACGGTTCCATGCCCATCGGTACCGCCCGCTTTGAAAAACGCGGTGTTGCGCCGAAAGTTCCGACCTGGGATGCTGCCAAATGTATCCAGTGCAACCAGTGCGTTATGGCCTGTCCGCATGCTGCCATCCGCGCCAAACTGATCAACCCGGCCAATCTGGCTGATACTCCGGCAACTTTTGCCACCGTCGATGCCAAACCGCCGGTCAAAAAGGAACTCGGACTCAAATTCCGTCTGCAGGTCTTCGTCGATGACTGCCTCGGCTGCGGTGTCTGCGTGGAAACTTGCCCGGTCAAGGATAAAGCTCTGTCTATGGCCAGTGCCGCCGCTGAACGCGCCGCCGGTCAGCAGGCCAATGCCGAAACTTTCATGGCTCTGCCGGATGATGAAATGGGCGGCCTGACCGAAGCCAACGTCAAAGGTTTGGGCTTCA
This sequence comes from Lentisphaeria bacterium, assembly GCA_017628235.1. GTDB lineage: Bacteria > Verrucomicrobiota > Lentisphaeria > Victivallales > Victivallaceae > UBA1784. The sequence continues at coordinate 16,340 of JAGBZM010000029.1, forward strand.
AACTGCCGTACTTCGAATTCAACGGTGCCTGCGCCGGTTGCGGTGAAGCTCCGTACGTCAAAATGGTCAGCCAGCTCTTCGGCCGCCGCATGATCGTTGCCAACGCCACCGGCTGCAGCTCGATCTACTCCGGCAGCTTCCCGAGCCTGCCCTACTGCAAAGACAAAGACGGTCGCGGTCCGGCATGGGCCAACAGCCTCTTTGAGGACAACGCCGAATACGGTTTCGGTATGCGCGTGGCTGTCGATGCCAACCGTAAACAGCTTTTCGACCTGATCAAACGCATTCAGGAACTCGGTGTCTGCTGCGACAATATGAAAGCTGCTCTGGATTACGCCGTCGCCAACTGGACCAGCACCGGTGAAGAGGCGATCGCCAACCAGAACAAACTTGGTGAAATGCTTCCCATCGCCGTTGAGAAATCTGAGGGCGAGAAGAAAGAAATCTACGCCAAGATGCTCGAACTCAAAGATTACTTCGTGGATAAATCCGTCTGGATCATCGGCGGTGACGGCTGGGCCTATGATATCGGTTACAGCGGTCTGGATCATGTCGTTGCCCAGAACCGCAACGTCAACATCCTCGTGCTGGATACCGAAGTCTACTCCAACACCGGCGGTCAGGCTTCCAAATCCACTCCGATCGGTGCGGTGGCTCTCTTCGCCGCCAGCGGTATGCGGATGACCAAAAAGAATCTCGGTCTGATGTGCATGAGCTACGGCAATGTCTACGTCGCCAGCATCTCAATGGGTGCCAACCGGCAGCAGGCTTTGACCGCCATCCGCGAAGCGGAAGCTCACAATGGTCCGTCCATCATCATCGCCTATGCGCCCTGTATGCTGCACGGTATCAATATGGCCAAGAGCCAGGTCGAACAGAAACGCGCAGTGGATTCCGGTTACTGGCCGCTGTACCGCTTCAACCCCGGTCTGGACAAACCTTTCATCTGGGAAACCAAAGATGCCACCGAAGCCTATCAGGACTTCGTCCGCAGCGAAAACCGCTACAAACAGCTGCTTAAAGCTGCTCCGGCGGAAGCTGAAGCTCTCTTTGCCCAGGCGGAAAAAGATGCTGCTCACCGCATGAATTTCTTCAAACAGATCGGTGAATTGCTCTGATTGCCGCAAAGGTAAAAATGAGTCAATGGAACGCACCTGCAGCGATTGCAGGTGCGTTTTTTAACATAAAATCATGGTCAGGAGGTTTATTCCGGTGGGGCGGAGCGCAACAGAAATTTCCGGGAACTTTTGAAATTACCTTATTGTACTTTTTGACAAATCAAGAGCAGTGTGATATATTATTTCCCATAAAAAATGCTTCTGTACTATCCGGTATGGGAGTGATAACAAATCAAGGTGAAAAAAATGGCAAAAACAATTGTTTTTCAGGGTGATTCGATCACCGATGCCGGCCGCAATTATGATGCGGAACTTCCGGCAAATCTCGGTATGGGTATCGGTTATGCATTTATGGCGGCAGCTGAATTGCTGGCAAAAGAACCGGAAAAAGATTATCAGATCTACAACCGGGGAATTTCCGGTCACCGGGTGGTCGATCTTTATGCCCGCTGGAAAAAAGATACCCTCAATCTGCGGCCGGATATTTTGAGTATTCTTATCGGTGTCAACGACACCTGGCATGAAAAAGCTCACAATAACGGCGTGGAAGTTCCCCGGTACGCGCAATTTTACCGGATGCTGCTGGATTGGACACTTAAAGAACTCCCGGAAGTGAAACTGGTTCTGATCGAACCTTTCGTGCTGTTGACCGGCGCGGTGAAAGAAGATTGGATCGATGAGATCAATGCCCGCCGTCAGGTGGTCAAAGAGATTGCCGGAGAGTACAATGCACTCTTTCTGCCCGCCCAGAGCATCTTTGATGAGGCGGCCAAACGCGCTGAATACACCTATTGGCTCAAAGACGGTGTTCATCCGACCTCTGCCGGTCACAAGCTGCTGGCCGATGCGTGGATCGATTTGACCAAAGATATCCGTTAAGAATATCATAAGGGAAAACAGATGATGTTTGCCGGCAGAACAGTTTTGTTCCTCATCATGATATTTTCGCTTTTACCGGCGGCTATCCGGGCGGAGGGATCCCCCGACCGCCGGATAGATGCGGCAAAAAAAGTTTTAAGCAATGCCCGGACGCAGATGGAAATGAATGCTGCGGCCGGGGATTATCAGGAGGCGGTGGAAGATAAACTGCTGATCACTCTTGATAAAAAACTTGCTTCGTTATCTGATCAGCGGGAACGGTGCGAATTGCTCCGTGACTACGGATTTCTTTGCCGGGATATACAGAAAATCCGTGACCGGTCATGGGAGAATACCGGTTCTATTGAAGGAATGTCGCGTGCTTTGGAAATCGCGGCATTGATGGAACGGATGATCGAAGTAATGGGACTTAACGTTGATGATGCCGCACGCTGGAAGCGGATCAAATCAGCTGACGGGGAGATCAACGGAGTGACTTTGCATTTGCTCAACGGCAAGGGTGAATTTAATCAGGTCGCTTACGGTGAAGAAGTTACGCTGGAAATAATAATATATCCTCACTATACTTTCACCCGGGATTCCAGGGATTACGCCATCGCATTCATTGATCTGCCGGGATGTTTCAGCAATGATTATGCGGCGGCAGCGGTGTTGGAATTCAAGGATGGAGTGATCGTAAAAGCGCAGTTGACCGGGTGGGAATTCGAACTGGAAAGATTCAGGCTTGACGGTAATATGCTGATTTTGTCCGGCCATGACGGTAAAAATTTCCGAATCGGAATAGAGTGACAAAAATTTCAAAAAAATAAAAAGAATATCTTGACAAAACCGGTTTGAAGTTTTATTTTAAAGAGCAAACGCAAAGGAAATTGTTTTCGATTATGAAAAAATTTAACAGCATCCGATTTTTCTTTATTGACAGCTTCGCTTTTTACTTTAGAAAGCGGGGCGGGATGCTTGTTGCCGTAAAGAAATAAAATTTCCGATATTTATCAAGTATTCCGATACCCCGCTGTGAATAAGAACACGGCGGGGTTTTTTATTTGTCTGAAAACCATCATATCAACAATATAAAGGAAAAGAAAAATGGTCATCATCCTCAAGGAAAATCCGGAAACAAGTCAACTGGAAAATCTGACTTCATGGCTCAAAGAGCAGGGTATCACCCCGCATATTACGCAGGGTGTGCATCAGACGATCATGGGGCTGGTCGGTGATACCGCCCGGATCGATATCGATCTGCTTGCCCAGATGGAGATCGTCGAAACGGTCAAACGGGTACAGGAACCATTCAAAAATGCGAACCGCAAATTTCATCCACTGGATACACAGATCAAGGTGAAAGATGCGCTTATCGGCGGCGGCGGTTTGACGGTCATAGCCGGGCCCTGTTCGGTGGAGAGTGAAGAACAGATCATCACGGTGGCGCGCAGTGTGAAATCTTCCGGAGCGAAGCTGCTGCGCGGCGGA
>JAGBZM010000030.1 GCA_017628235.1 Lentisphaeria bacterium
GCTGCTCAGTCATAATATAGCATACTTCTTAAACTCTACAAGCCCCAACCCAGTTACGCCATTGCCACATTTTTACCACAATATAGCATACTTCTTAAACTCTACAAGCCCCAACAAGGCTATGGCAGCTTTCCTGCGTACAGCAATATAGCATACTTCTTTCGGCAGTTGTTAAATAAAACGTAACAACTGAATTTTCTTGTAACTCCTTGTCCTCTAATACATTGGATGTGTGAGTCGATATATTTGCCTTGGAAGTGGCAAAAAGTTCAGCAAGCTGATTCTGATTGAGCCAGACACTGCCGTCCTTTGCCAGCAAAGAGATATTCGCCTTGCCATCAGCGGTTGAATAAATGATGATTTCTTCTGAACTATTGTCTTTCTGAAAATCATCAATACCGGTTTTCTGGGATGACTTCTAACCAATAGTTATCTGGGTCGGTCACGAAGTAAATTCCCATTTCGGGGTTTTCGTAACAAATAATGCCCATTTCGGCGTGGCGTTTGTGGGCTCCTTCGTAATCATCGACTTTGAAAGCCAAATGAAATTCGTTGTCGCCGAGATCGTAGGGTCGATCCATTTCCCGCAGCCAAGTAAGTTCCAACTGATGACTGCTGTTGCCGTCTTCAAGGTAAACGATGATGAAGCTGCCGTCTTTGGCATTGATGCGGCGGACTTCGTGCATATCAAAGGCATCCTGATAAAATTTGATGCTCTTGTCAAGATCAAAAACGTTCAGATTGTTATGGACCATGCGGAATTTCATAATTTCATCTCCTTGTAAACAAAGTTATTACAGCAGTTCCAGCTGGATGATGTCGTTGTCTTCAGTGTTATCTTCGCTGTTCCGGCGGCGGTTGCGTACTGCGCGGCGGGGAATGGCTGAAATCGCTTCTTTCGGAGTGGAGGAATTTTTTTCCAGCAGTTCCAGAATCGTGCCTGCCCGTTCCAGCACCGCTTCCGGTACTCCGGCCAGCCGCGCCACATGTATACCGTAACTGCGGTCGGCCGGCCCGGGAACGATCATCCGCAAAAATATCACTTCATCCCCGTATTCCCGGACTGCCACATTGAAGTTGTTTACTCCCCGCCGGGTTTGTGCCAGTGCAGTAAGTTCATGGTAATGGGTGGCAAACAATGTCCGGCAATGGCACTGATCGTGGAGAAATTCCGCAATCGACCACGCCAGTGACAGCCCGTCAAAAGTACTGGTTCCGCGCCCGACTTCATCGAGGATCACCAGACTTTTTCCGGTGGCGTGGCGCAGAATATTGGCAGTTTCGACCATTTCGACCATAAAGGTACTCTGTCCCCGGGAAAGGTCATCCGCTGCCCCGATCCGGGTGAATATCCGGTCTATCAAACCCAGTTCCATACTGCCGGCGGGAACAAAGGAACCGGCCTGCGCCATGATGACCAGCAGTGCAGTCTGCCGGATATAAGTGGATTTCCCGGCCATATTCGGACCGGTGATCAGCATCATGCGCCGCTGGTCGCAGTCCATGATCGTATCATTGGGAACGAACGAGTTGTTTCCCATTGTATCATCCAGCACCGGATGGCGTCCTTCGCGGATATCGAGCCGGTCATCATCAAAAATCGCCGGACGGCAATAGTTGTGGATTCTGGCGGCTTCGGCAAATCCGGCGATGGCATCCAATTCGGCCAGAGCTTCAGCACTGCGCTGGATACAGGTGGTCCTGGCGGTGGCCTGCTGGCGCAAATTATCAAAGATCTTCTGTTCCAGTGCGCGGGATTTCTCCTCTGCACCGAGGATGCGGCTTTCCAATTCTTTAAGTTCCGGGGTGATGAAGCGTTCAGCATTGACCAGAGTCTGTTTACGCATATAATCATCCGGCACCAGTGCCAGATTGGATTTGCTCACTTCGATATAGTAGCCGAAAACGTTATTGAATTTCACTTTAAGCGATTTGATCCCGGTCCGTTCTATCTCCCGCTGCTGGATGGAACTCAACCACGATTTCCCGTCGGAAGCCGCTGAACGCAGTTCATCGAGTTCCGGGGAATAACCGTTGCGGATGACTCCTCCGTCATTGATCGAAGCGGGTAATTCATCGGCCAGAGCAGCGGTCAATTGGGCGGTCAATTCAGTAAAGTCGCCGATTTGTGCCGTTCTTTCGGCAAACAATGGGGCGTAGAGGCTTTCCAACAGTACTTTGATCGCCGGCAGTGATTCCAGCGAACTGCCCAGATTCTGCAGATCGCGCGGAGTGGCGATGCCGACATTCAGTCTGCCGACGATCCTTTCGAGATCTTTGACCACCCGCAGAGATTCGCGGAATTCAGCCAGAGCCAACGGATCGACCACAAAATTTTCCACTGCATCCAGCCGCCGGACGATGGCATCGTGATCCCGCAGCGGACGGACAAGGAAACTGCGTAATTTTCTGCCCCCCATCGGAGTTACTGACTTATCCAGCACCCCCAGCAGTGAACCGCGCCGGGAATTTTCAAAGAGTGAACCGGTTATTTCCAGATTACGCAGGGTTATCGGATCGAGTTCCAGAGTGTCGGAAAGGTTGCGGAATTGCAGCAGCGTGACGTGACCGGCTTCATGCCGGAGATTTTCGGAAGCATAACGCAGTACCGCCGCCGCTGCCGCCGCTGCCGCATCTTTGTTCCGCAGCCCGAAGCCGTCGAGTGTACTGCATTTGAAGTGGCTGCACAGAAATTCATAACCGTCGCGGCTGTCGAAAAAGTATTCATCCTGTTGGCTCCACAGCGGCATTTTGTCTCCGGCCGGAAATTCCCCGGAAGCCTGCAGCAATTCGTGGATAGTGCCGGTCAGCAGCACCTCTCTTATCCCCATGCGGCGGATCTCAGAGGCCAGAAATTCCACATTGCCGACTTCACAGACGGAAAATTCCCCGGTACTGACATCCAGGGCAGCGAGGAAAAACTGCTCATTCTTATCCATCGTCACCGCGCCGAGGAAGTTGTTGCCGTCATCATTGAGCAGGGCATTATCGATCATGGTTCCCGGGGTGATGATCCGGGTGATCTGACGTTTGACAATGCCTTTGGTGACCAGTTTGGGATCTTCAACCTGTTCAGCGATAGCAACTTTTAATCCGGCAGCAATCAGCCGGGGCAGATAACTGTCCAGCGCATGATAGGGAAAACCGCACATGGGGGTACCCTGCCGCTTGGTCAGAGTCAGATCCAGAGCCTGACTGACGATTTCGGCATCTTCAAAAAATTCTTCATAAAAGTCGCCCAACCGGAAGAGCAGAACCGCATCTGCCGGAATTTGAGCTTTGGCATCCCGATACTGGATCATCATGGGAGTAAGTTTGCCGGATTCAGCCATAACTCATACCTCCCCGCGCAGATATTCATCGGTAAAAGAGATCATGCCCCCGAAAGCAGAGGCTGCCGGTTTGGTGATGGTCACTTGCGCCCGGGTGACTTGCGGGAAGCTCAATATCTCCCGGCCGATGGCTCCGGCCAGAGCTTCCAGCAGGGCAAACGAGGAGTTTTCCACCAGTTGTGCCACGCGTTTTTCCACTGCGGAATAATCCACTGACAAATTCAAATCATCACTTGATGCTGCCGCTTGAGCATCGTAATCAAACTCCAGATCGACAATCAACTGCTGCCGGCGAATCCTCTCCTCCGGCAGTGTGCCGATAACAGCATTGAAATGCAGCAGATTTATTTTGACTTTTCCCATAAAATGATATCCTGAACCATATAAAACACCGGAATATAAATATAGTACGGCAAAGTTGTTTTGTCAAGAGCCATTCCGGGGTCCGGTACCGGAAAATCATATCACTGCGGCGGGAAAGTTCAATTTTCCTCGATCAATGCAGCGGCCTGTTCTCCGGGCAGTTCCTGCACAGTCCGCAACCGGCGTTCCAGAGCGCGGGAACGGGTACCGATCTTTTCCATATGATTGACGACGGCTTCCAGACTTTTGCGTGTGGCATCCATTTCATTACCGAATTTATTGAATTCAGTTTTGACTGCGCCGAGGATCTGCCAGACTTCGTTGGAACGTTTTTCGATGGCCAGCGTTTTAAAGCCCATTTGCAGTGAATTGAGAAATGCCACTAAATTGGAAGGGCCGACGACAGATATCTGCAGATCGTTCTGCAGTTTTTCAAAGAGTCCGGGAATCCGGAGAATTTCGGCGTAGATCCCTTCACTTGGTACGAACATCAGTGCAAAGGCGGTGGTGTTGGGCGGATAAATGTACTTGTCCCGGATATCCGAAGCACTTTTTCTGACGGTACGGGCAAAGGCTTCCTGCGCCTTTTTCACCTCCGGCGACATCCGGGAAAATTCCTCGTAACACTCCGTCAGCCGCTGGTAGTCCTCCACCGGAAATTTGCTGTCGATGGGCAGGTAGACCGGCATATCATCCCGCTGTCCGGGCAGTTTGATGGCGAATTCCACGATCTCCGTACTGTTGGGGACGGTGGCGATATTGGCACAATACTGATCCGGCACGAGATACTGCTCAAGAATGGCCGAAAGCTGGATCTCACCGATATTGCCTCTGGTTTTGACGTTGGTCAGGACTTTTTTCAAATCACCGACTCCGGTGGCCAGACTTTGCATTTCGCCCAGACCCTTGTGGACCTCTTCCAGTCTTTCGCTGATGAGTTTGAATGAGTCGTTGAAGTGTTTTTCCATCGAAGTCTGCAATTTTTCATCGACGGTTTTTTTCATCTCTTCAAGCTTATTGCGGTTCTCATCCTGAATATTTTTCAATTTTTCATCCAGCAGTTCCCGGTTGCGGGCGAGCTGATTGCCGGTGGATTCCTCGAAAAAACGGATCTTCTCATCAAGGGTTTTGGTCAACTCTGCGGCTTTTTTATCGCTGCGGTCGCCGTAATTGAGCAGAGCTTCCGCCAGTTTGGCGGCACTGGCTTCATCGGCCTGCCGCACCGCTTCGCGGAATTCCTGCAGAAAGCGCATGAATTCACCGAAAGAATTTTTCATCATCTCCTGCTGCATATTGAAATTGTGCTGCAATTCCATGCGGTTGCGGGAGAAGTTGTCATTCAATTCGCTGCGGTTGGCAGCCAGACCGCTTTCACATATTTGCGCTGTCCGGTCGCCGGTTTTGCGAAAGAGCAGCAGCAACAGCAAAATCAGACAGGCTGCCAGCAATCCCAGTAATATCCACTGCATGATCTCACTCCGGAAATATCTGCCGGTCAGATCAGCAGGGCCGGCGGTGCGAAGTTCTCCACTTCATCACCGACTTCGGAAACGGTTCTGCCGGTATAAATCTGCCGGGGCCGGACGATTTTGGTCGAATCTCCGATCATCTCCCGCCAGTGGGCCACCCATCCGGGCAGACGCGCCAGCGCAAACATCACCGTGAACATATTTTCCGGAATCCCCATTGCGCGGTAGAGTATGCCGGTGTAGAAGTCCACATTGGGATAAAGACCGCGTTCGACAAAGTAGCTGTCCTGCCGGGTGATCTCTTCGATCCGGTGAGCGATCTCCAGCAGCGGGTCATCGATACCGGCATGCGCCAGGAATTTTTCACATTCCTGCCGGACGATCTCAGCACGCGGATCATAAGTTTTGTAGACCCGGTGGCCGAAACCCATCAGTCGGAAATTATCATTTTTGTCTTTGGCTCTTTCGATGAATTTCATCACATTGCCGTCGGCCTGGATCATCCGCAACTGTTCGATGACCGCCTGATTTGCTCCGCCGTGAAGCGGACCGGAAAGGGCGGAAACACCGGCGGCGATGGTGGAATACAAGTTGGCCTGGGCACTGCCGATGGCCCGGACGGCGGTGGTCGAACAATTCTGCTCATGGTCGGCATGGATGATGAAAAGCACATTGAGCAATCTGACCGCTTCCGGACTGATGTGGTAGGGTTTGACCGGAGAATCGAACATCATATTCAGAAAGTTGGCACAATAGGAAAGATCGTGCCGGGGATAAACGATCGGTTCACCGATGGATTTTTTATAGGCGAATGCGGCGATGGTGCGGACAATGGAGATTACCCGCGCGCAGGATCTTTCGATATTGCGGGCGGTGGTGGTCACATCCACTGTCGGATAGAATGCGGCCATCGCATTGACCATCGTTGACAGAATGTGCATCGGATGCGCTCCTTTGGGGAAGTGGTCGAAAAAGTGACGCATATCCTCGTGGAGAAGCGAGTTGTAGTTGAGCAGCTGCGAAAAGTCACTGCGTTCACTTTCGGTGGGCAGAGTACCGTGAACCAGCAGATAGGCCACATCGACAAACGATACTTTAGCCGCCAATTCGGTGATCGGGATGCCCCGGTAGCGGAGAATACCTTTTTCCCCGTCGATAAAGGTGATCTGACTGCAGCAGCTGGCAGTGTTGGCAAATCCCGGATCGAGAGTCACCAGTCCGGTGCTTTTGCGCAAAGCGGAAATATCCACCGCTTTTTCATTTTCCGTACCGCTGATTATCGGTAAAACGACCTCTTTATCTTCAAACTTCAGGATCGCTTCAATTGTTTTTTTCGCTTTTATCATCTTTATACAAAACCTTTTGTCAGGATAAATTATGCTTTGGTGAATCCGGCGGATGTTTCCAGGAACCGGGCCGCAAGAGTTGTCCACTGCTTGACATCCGGCATTCCCAGTCCCAGACCGCGACCATGCGGCCCGTGCGGGAATACGTGCAGTTCACAGGTGTTGCCGCACTTCCACATCTCTTCAGCAAAAGAGACGCTGTTGCGGACGGGAACTCCGTTATCTTCGGCAGTGTGCCAGAGGAAAGCCGGCGGAGTATTTTTATCGACCAGCCGCTGCATATTGGCTTTGGCGATCTCTTCTTTCCCGGCATTTTCTCCGAAAAGATAAAGCCCGCTGCCCCGGTGACCGAAATCATCAGTAAGTGAAATCACCGGATAGCAGAGGATCATCGCATCGGCTTTGCCGGAGAAACTGTCCGCTTTGTCCCCTTCGTCGGCGTTGATCTCATCAGCCAGCATCGTGCCGGAAGCCGCCAGATGTCCGCCGGCGGAAAATCCCAGCACCGCCAGCTTGTCCAGACGCCATTGTGCCGCGTGGGAACGGATGAGTTTCACCGCCCGGATCAGATCACGCTGGGGGGCAGGATAACGGTATGGCGAAACCCGGTATTGCAGGACAAAGGCATGGTAACCGAGAGCATTGAATGCTTCTGCCACCGGATTGCCTTCGTGAAAAGCGCGGTGGGAATAACCGCCGCCGGGCAGGATGAGTACACCGCCGAGCGGGGCACTTGCACCGCCGAGCAGAAAAGTGTCGATAAAGGGCTGAAAAGTTTCGGCCGGATTGCCGCCGGGGGCTTTTTCCGGGTGGTTACGTAATTCAATTCTCATAAAAATACCTGTAAAGTCCGTTGTTGTTAATACTATACGCGTTATTAATGTAGCACATGAAACGTGATTTTTCCATCCCGGAAGTGCAAAAGGTGTAATATTCTCTGTGAAGTTGTTGCCGGATGGCGCGCAGAGGGATTGCATTTCTTGCTTTCCAGAGTTATATTATAAATATGGAAGTGTGAATTTTCAGTCAGAAAAATCAGGAAATAACGGAAAATGAAAACATTTGAAGCACTCTTTGCCGAGCTGAAAGCCAAAGCCGCTGCCGGTGATCCGGATTCCGGAACCGTGAAAGAACTGGCTAAAGGAACTCATTTCATCGGTAAAAAAATCGTCGAGGAAGCCGGGGAAACCTGGATCGCTGCCGAATATGAAGGACAGGATCGTACCGCCGAGGAGATCAGTCAACTGATTTACCACCTGCAGGTGATGATGATTGACCGCAAACTGGAACTTGAGGATATTTACAAGTACTTATGAATGACTTCAGCGGAAATTTAAAGTTGGCTCTGCCCAACAAAGGGGCCTTGAGCGAGGGGGCGGTCGATCTCCTGCTTAAAGCCGGTTACCGCTGCAAACGCAGCGGCAGAGAGTTGGTCATCCGGGATGCGGAAAACAAGATCGATTTCGTCTTTCTGCGTCCCCGTGATATCGCACTGTATGTCGGTAACGGTATCATCGATGTCGGTATCATCGGGATCGATCTGGCGATGGACAGCGGTGCAGATGTGGAAACCGTCTTCCCGCTGGGGTTCGGCAAATCCCGTTTCTGTTTTGCCGCCCCCAAAGAGAAAAATATGACCGTCGAAGAATTTAACGGCCTGCGGATCGCTACCAGTTATCCAAATTTGCTCAAAGGGGAACTGGCCAAACGCAATCTGGATTGCAAAGTGGTGAAACTTGACGGAGCTGTGGAAATTTCCATCGCCCTCGGCGTGGCCGATGCCATCGCTGATGTGGTGGAATCCGGTGCAACCATGCGGGAAGCCGGACTGGAGATCGTCGGAGAACCCATGCTTCACAGTCAGGCGGTCGTTATCGCTGCCCGGAAGGAGGTCGCGGAATGCCCGGAAGTAGCTCTGCTGATCGCCCGGCTGCGCGGTATCATGCGGGCCGCTGAATATGTGATGGTCGAGTACGATATTGAAAGAGCCAAACTGGAAGAAGCCTGCCGGATAACTCCGGGCATCGAATCCCCGACGATCGCTCCTTTGAGCAATCCGGATTGGGTTGCGGTCAAGTCGATGGTCAAACGCAAAGAGGCCAATGCGGTTATGGATCAGCTCTATAAGCTCGGCGGACGCGGTATCATCATTATGGAAATCAGCGCCTGCCGGTTGTAAACAATCACTAAATTTTTGAGGTTAAGCGGTTATGAGTGAAAAACGTTCCACTTTGGAGATCGCCCGCGAAGTATTCGATATAGAGATCGAGGGAGTCACTGCCCTGCGCAACTCTCTCGGAGAGAGTTTTGAGATACTTGCTGAACGCTGTGCCGCCGCCATTTCCGCCGGGGGCAAAATCGTGTTGACCGGTGTCGGCAAATCCGGCTACATCGGCAAAAAGATCGCTGCCACGTTATCCAGTGTCGGCAATCCGGCGGTGTTTATGCATCCGGTCGAGGCCCGGCACGGTGATCTCGGTCTGCTGCAGAAAAACGATTTGCTGATCGCTTTGAGTTACAGCGGCGAAACCGAAGAGCTGCTGGTCGTCTTGACTCCGGCCAAACGTCTCGGCGTGGAATTGGCCGCCATCACCGGCAACCGGGAATCCACTCTGGCCAAAATGAGCGATTTCGTTATGGAAATGGCGGTTCCCCGGGAGGCTTGTCCATTCAATCTGGCTCCCACCACGACAACGACAGCTTTGCTGGTACTCGGTGATGCTCTGGCAATGGTGCTGCTGGATAAAAACGGTTTTACCAAGAGTGACTATGGCAGAAGACATCCCGGCGGTGCCATCGGCCGGATGGTCACGATGAAAGCCTGCGATGTCATGCGTAAAGCCGCTGATGCAGCGGTCGTGCCGCCGGATTTCACGGTGCGCGAAACCCTTTACGCCATGAGTCATGCCCGCAGCGGAGCAGCAGTGGTGGCGGATGCGGCGGGTAAAGTTCTGGGGATATTCACGGATGGGGATTTCCGCCGCAGTGCCGCACAGGATGATGCGGTGCTTACCCGTAAAATGAGTGAGGTCATGACTCCTTCTCCGATTTCGGTCAACACCGAAACGATGGTTGTGGAAGTCATCAAATTGGTCGAAAAACGGCGGGTGGATGATCTGGTCGTGGTCGATGATGAGGGCAAAGTGGCCGGAATCATCGATATTCAGGATCTGCCCGGCTTGAAAATCATGTGATAATTATGAAAAAACCGGTAAAAAAATCTCTGCTTATTCTGCTGGCTCTGCTCTCCGGCATTCCGGTACTGCTCCGGGCGGATGATGATTCAGCGGCCCGGATCTACAGTGAAGGACGCGAACTTTATCTGCAGGGTAAATACTATGATGCCGCTGAAAAATTTACGGGTATCCCGTTTGAATCACGCAACAGTACCATTCGCGCGAACAGTCTGCTGGCCCGGATGGCGGCATGGCGGATGTGCAAATTGTATTACCGGGAATTTCAGGCTATCGAGGAGCTGCTGGAACGTTATCCGGAATATGTCAACTGCAATGAGTTGATCGCCCGTGAATTTGAGATCGGCAGAATTTTTCGCAACGGCTACCGGGAACCGGCATTCTGGGCGTTCCGCTGGATACCTTATCTGGTGGATGTCGACCGGACCGCCGAGGTCTATTCCGCTGCGCTGAAGCGGGCTCCTTATTCCGGATTTGCGGCCACCGCGCACATGGATCTGGCGATCCATTATGAGTTTGAGGGTAAAACGGCAGAATCCATCGCTGAATTGCGTTTGATCCTTGAGCGTCACGAGAATTCTCCGGAAGCCAAATATGCCATGCTCGCGCTGGCCAACGGATTATTCACTCTGTCCGGCCGGGGCGACGGTGACAACCGTTACATCAATGAATCAACCGAATTATTCAAACGCTTCTGCCGTAAATATCCGGATGCTCCGGAAATTGAATTCGCCCGCAACCGTCTGGCTCAGGCCAAGGATGTGCAGGCGGCCAAACTCTTTGAAATTGCCGAATTTTACCGTAAAAGCGGCCGCAGCGAGGTGGCCGAAAGATACCTTGCCCAGTTGATGAATGATTATCCGGACAGCCGTACCGCCCCGGAAGCGGAGGAGGCACTGCTGGATATTTCCGACAATTATCTGCCCGGTCTGCCTCCGGAAAAGATCGAAGCGCGGATACCGGATATCCGCAGTTATAAAATCCCGGCTGACGCTGATTTGCTGCTGATTTCCCCCGGGGACAGACAATCTCAGTATCTGCTGGATGTGCCTGACTTGAAAGAAAGTACCGGCAAAAATGTTCCTGCCGGATCGGGAAAAGGACTTTGAAAAATGAAAAAATCCTCTCTTTTGTCATTGTTGGTGTCGGCGGTGATCCTCCTTGCCGGAGGGTGCGGTTATCACTTCGGTTCGCTTGCGCATCCGCAGCTGGAAAGTATTGCGGTGGCTCCGGTGATCAATGACACACTGGCATTCAATGCTGCCGCCGTACTCCGGGGATTGCTTGCGGAAAGATTTACCACCGACGGTTCATTGAAGCTCAAATCCAAAGAAAAGGCCGACTGCATTCTCTATGCCAGGGTCACTGATGTCAGTTATAAAGCGTCGGATTACGGCACTGACCACTTCGGAGATGATACTTTTCTTGGGAATGAATGGCGTTGTACGGTGAAAGTTGAATATTCGGTAATCATTCCCGGCCGGGGCAAACCTCTGATTGCCAACCGGACTGCTACCGGTACATCGGACTTTCTCAACGGTCCGGATATGGAAACTGCCCGGTTGAATTCCATGCGGCAGGCACTTTTTGCTGCGACTAAAAATATTGTCTCCAATGTCACCGAAGGGTGGTAACAGAAAGGCGGTCCGTTATTGGTTATGCGCTTGCAATTGATAAAAAAAGGCGGATTGCCGCTGTCTTTTGCCATATTGATCGCGCTTGGGACTTTGCTGCTGCTGCTGCCGGGTGTATGTCGACATTCTCTGACTCCGGTGGATGCTTTTTTTACCGCCTGCAGTGCAGTATGTTTGAATGGTTTGGCGGTGGTCGGAACCAATGAATTTACTTTTGCCGGTCAATTCATCATTCTGGTGTTGATCCAGCTGGGGTGTTTCGGGATATTGTCATTGAGTGCGATAATACTGTTGCTGGCCGGTCGGGAATTGTCGTTGAGCAATACGCTCATCATGTATAATCTCAATGACCGTTTTTCGCTCGGCAGTACTGAATCTTTATTGAAAACCATTGCCACTTACACTTTTATTGCAGAAGCTGCCGGAGTTGTATTGATGTTTCCCGGATTTTTGTGGCAGGGTTTCGGTTTTTTCCGTTCGCTCTGGTATGCGGTTTTTTATTCGGTGGGCAGTTTCTGCAATGCGGGGATCGGTCCGCTGCCCGGAGATATTGCGCAGGCCGGCAGATATGTGCAGGTGATTTCGCTGGTATTGATTTTTCTCGGTGGTTTGGGGGTTTATGTGATCTATGATCTGCTGCAGATGCTGCGCAACCGTCACCATCCCATGCGTCTGCATTCGCGGATCGTTTTGAGGTGCTGTGCGGTGCTGATAATTTGCGGTACTCTGAGTCTTTATCTTATCGGTCTGGCACCGGTGGGCAGTGATCTGACTTTGTTTGATGCGTTTTATCTGTCCATAAGTTCGCGTACAGCCGGATATTCTCCGGTCAATTTGGGTGAATTATCTCCGGCCTGTCTGACTCTTATCATTGTGATGATGCTCATCGGCGGTTCGCCGGGTTCGACGGCCGGTGGGTTGAAAACGACGACTCTGGCGGTGATTTTTGCGGCTCTGGTCTGTTCTTTCAAAGGTGATAATGCGGTGATAATTTCCGGCAGGACCATTGCTTTACGGACGGTTTTGCGTTCATTCACCATTGCGGTGATGTTTATTCTTATGGCGGTATTCGGGGGGATGTTATTGAGTGCATTTTCGCCGCAATTAACTGACCGGCAGTGTTTTTTTGAAGTTTCTTCTGCATTGGGAGGAACCGGATTGGATGCCGGTTGGATCACGCCGCATCTGACGACCGGATGCAAGATACTGGTGGCATTTTTCATGTTTGCCGGCCGGGTGGGACCGCTGGCGATATTCATGTTTTTTGTGAGAAGGGAAAAACCTGCGGTTCTGCACTATCCGGAGGAGAGGGTCATCGTCGGGTGAGCCGCCGCCGGAAGATTTCGGAAAAGTTGTACAGGAGTAAGAAATTATGGCTAAAAACAGTTATGCAGTATTCGGCATGGGCGCATTCGGAGCGAAAGTGGCCACGACTCTGGCCAACAGCGGCAATACGGTATTGATCTGCGACCGCAACGCTGCCCGGATCGAAGAATTGAAAGACAAAGTGGCCGATGCGATCATTGCTGATGCGACCAGTGAGGAAGTTATCCGGGAATTGAATGTCAGCAAGTTCGATGCGGTGATTCTGGGGATGAGCAGTTATTTTGAGAGTCAGGTACTGGCGTTGACTCTGCTCAAACAGGCCGGGGCGAAAAAGGTATTCATAAAATCCAAAAGCACCATTCAGGAAAAGATTCTTTACCGTCTGGGAGCCGATGAGGTGATCCAGCCGGAATTGGATGTGGCTTCCCGGTTGGCGCGGCGGCTTTCTCTGGCCAATATTTCCGATATTTTTGAATTCAAAGGTTCAGCGATCGCGGACGTGATCGTTCCGGCTTCGCTGGAGAATATTCCGCTGCACGAACTGGATCTGCGCGGCAAATACAATATTACCATTTTGTTGAAATATACTCCGGACGGATTGAATGTCTGTGCCATCGGACCGGATACCGTGTTGAAAGCCGGTGACCAGCTTACCGTTTTCGGAGATCAGAAATCAATTATTGAATTATTCAAAGGAAATCAATTATGAGCGACTGTATTTTCTGTAAAATCATCAAAGGCGAGATTCCCAGTGCCAAAATTTATGAGGATGAATTGATTTATGCATTTCTGGATATCTCTCCGATAAACTTCGGTCATACGCTGGTCATTCCCAAAGAACATCATCAATCTGCCGCAAGTATTCCGGAGGAGGTTGCCGGACGGATGTTTCATATTGCCAGCCGGATCGGCATTCTGCTCAAACGGCTGGATGAATTTGATGCCTACAATCTCCATCTGGCCGACGGTACGGCGGCCGGACAAGTAGTGATGCATGCTCACTTGCATGTGATCCCGCGCGGTGCGGAGGATAATTTCCGCTGGAATTGGCGGCAGTTGAATTATCCGGAGGGTAAAATGGCGGAAATCGCCGCTGATATTTCAGCAAAACTGGCGGCCAAACTTAACGGATAAGTATTGAGCCGGATCGGAAAACAGATTATATTGACATTACAGCAGATAAATTTACATTCTGAAAGGATAACAGATATGATTCCTGAACTCTGGCAGAAGATCAGACAGTCAGCTTTGGATATTTTGCAGGCGGATGAAAAAACTCTGCGGCATGGACTGGAACTGCATGAAAATTCCTATGTTTTTGATGCATACGGTTTTTCTCCTTCCGGCGGCGGAAAATGCCCCGGAAAATTGAAAGAACTGGCTGATAACGGAGCGTCCCGCAATGAGGTACATCACGCTTGGGAGGAGTTCCGTCAGAACAGCTCATTTGATGATCCGCAGATGGCTGCTCTGCTGAAAGCAGCGTGGGATTTTGCCGGTGTGGACTGCAACTTTCAGAATAGCGGTCTGGAGGGCAATGACCCGGTGGAACTGCTGTTCCGTCTGAGCAATTATACCGCCGCATCCGACCGGGTGCGGACGGTCTATGAAAGGGCGGTGTTCCCGGCTGATCTTGAAGCGATCCGTCAACGCGGACACCGGGCCGTTTACATGACGACCAATGGCGTACCGCTGCCTGACAATAAAATATCCGCTTCAGAATCATTGGATCTGATCGGAGTCTTTTTCCGTCTGGGGGTGCGGATGATGCATCTGACCTATAACCGGCGCAATCTGCTTGGCGACGGCTGTGCGGAAGTTGCCGATGCCGGGTTGAGTGCATTCGGCCGGGAGGTGATTGCGGAGATGAACCGGGTCGGGGTACTGGTGGATGTGGCACACAGCGGCCAGAAGACCAGTTACGAGGCGGCCAAAGCATCCACTGTGCCGATGGTGGCCAGTCATTCGGTGGCCGGGGCTCTTTCGACTCACTACCGGGGCAAAGGTGATGAGGTGATCCAGGCGATCAAGGAGACCGGCGGCTATGTGGGTGTGTGTTCCATTCCCGGATTTTTGCAGAATTCTATGGATATCAATGCGATGCTGGATCACATCGAATATATTGCCCGCAAATTCGGGGTGGATCATGTGGCCATCGGCAGTGACAGCGGTATCTCTCTGGCCGGGATCGACGGTTGTCCGGATTTTCCGGTATACCGGCCGATCTGGGAACAATTCTGGATGCCGCCCGGGGTTCCGGAAGCTGAAAGGAGCAAAGAGTGGTCGGTCAACTGGCTGAATTGGCCCATGTACACGGTCGGTCTGGTGCAGAGAGGATTTTCCGATGAGGAGATTCAGAAAATAATCGGCGGCAATGTCCGCCGGGTCATTACAGAAATTTTGGAAAAATGATTTTATGGCAGAATTGAAAAATATCCGCAACTTTTGTATTATCGCCCATATCGATCACGGCAAATCGACCCTCGCTGACCGGATGCTGGAAATCACCGGCACCGTCGAAAAACGGGATCTGCAGGAGCAGCTTCTGGACGGCATGGATCTGGAACGGGAACGGGGTATCACGATCAAATCCCATCCGGTACGTATGATGTACGCTCCGGATGGTAAAGAAGTTTATGAGTTGAATCTGATCGACACTCCGGGACATGTGGACTTTACCTATGAAGTCAGCCGCAGTTTGAGTGCCTGCGAAGGAGCGATCCTGCTGATCGATGCCACGCAGGGGGTTCAGGCGCAGACGGTGGCCAACGTCAATCTGGCATTCCATCAGAATCTCCGGGTGATCCCGGTGATCAACAAAATCGACCTGCCGGCGGCGAATCTGCCGTTGTGTTATGAGCAGATGGAGGAGATCCTTGCTCTGCCCAGAGAGGAGGCACTGCATGTTTCCGGCAAGACCGGTGAAGGGGTGGCTGAATTGCTGAAAGCGGTCATTGAACGCATTCCGCCGCCGACCGTCGGGGATGAAGAGGGCAGTGCGGCATTGATCTTTGATTCCCGGTACGACACTTTCCGGGGGGTGGTCAATTTTGTGCGGGTGCAGCGCGGAGTATTCAAACGCGGTACCCGGATCAAACTCTTTTCCAACGGTATTGAGAGCGAACTCAAAGAGGTCGGTCACTTCAGTCCGGATATGAAACCGGACCCGGAACTCGGCCCCGGCAGTGTCGGATATATCATTCCCAATCTGAAGTCTCCGGCAGATACCCGGATCGGAGATACGATCACTGACACTCAGAAGCCGAGTGCCGAACCGCTGCCCGGTTTCCGGCAGGTGCGTCCGATGGTATTCAGCGGTATCTATCCCATTGATACGGCGGATTACGATCAGTTGAAAGCGAGCATGGCCAAATTGCAGCTTAATGATGCGGCATTTTTCTATCAGGCGGAAAGTTCTGCGGCACTGGGATTCGGTTTCCGCTGCGGTTTTCTCGGGTTGCTGCACATGGAGGTGATCCAGGAGAGGCTGCGCCGGGAGTACAATATGGATATTCTGGCGACCTATCCGTCGGTGATCTATCATGTTTATATGAAATCCGGTGAAATGCTGGAAATCGACAATCCCGTTCATCTACCTGATCCGTCGGGGATCGAAAGGATCGAAGAACCGGTGATCAACTGCCATTTGATGATTCCGACTGAATATATCGGAGATGTGATGAATCTGGTGATGAGCAAACGGGGAATATGTACCAATACCGCCGGAGTGGATGCCAACCATGTGATCGTGACAGCGGAAATGCCCATGCACGAAATATTGATCGATTTCCATGACAAACTCAAATCGATCACCCGGGGATACGGGAGCATGGATTATGAACCGGCCGGATACCGCGCCGGAAAAATGGTCAAACTGGATATCATGGTCAACGGTGAAACGGTCGATGCATTCAGCAGTATCGTTCATACGGACATGGCTTATGAACGCGGCCGTCAGGTGGCGGAAAGATTGCGTGATGCGATTCCGCCGCAGATGTTCCAGATCGCGATCCAGGCGGCCATCGGCGGCAAAGTGATTGCCCGGGAGACCATCCGGCAGCTGCGTAAGAACGTATTGGCCAAATGCTATGGCGGGGATATCACCCGTAAACGCAAATTGCTGGAGAAACAGAAAGAAGGTAAAAAGCGCATGAAGCTGATCGGTCAGGTCAACATTCCGCAGGAGGCGTTTGTTGCAGTTCTCAAAGCGCAGGAATTCAATCAGTAATCAGGGAGAGGATCATGAAAGAAACTTTGACACGCGGTATCGAATGGATTTCGCACAACCGATTCATTGAGAGAATCAGTGATGATGAATTTGTGCGGGGAGTGGTTTTCGGAGTTATTGCCGGGATCTTACTGTTGTTTATTCTGCGTTTTATCATCTGGCTTTTGATCCGGCGCAGAGCGTGCAGTGTACTGCATACTGCCGGACAATCCGGTGAAATCAGTATCAGTTCCCACGCTGCTTCCGGAGTGATCCGCCATGCCGCAGAGGCACTGGAATGCCTGAACATCAGCAAGATCCGCATATACCGCCGTTCAGGGAAATATGATATCGACATCCGGGCCAGAATGGATGCAGCCAAAGGTACGGCCCCGCAGTTGATGGACAAATTGACCCGGATCGTCAAAGAACAGATGCAGCAGGTTTTCGGTATCAGCAATGTAAACAGGGTCAGATTGACGATTATCTCCTGCAGCGGCCGGGCGGAAAAAGAGGATGTGCAGCTGACCGTCGGGGAGCCGGGTGAGGCGGAACCGGCCGGTAAAGCGGAGGATATTCAGTTTGAAGCTGCGACCGGAGAAAAAGATGAAACTGCAGAAACAAAATAATGAACCGGAGTTGTATCTGGCTTCGCAGTCGCCGCGCCGTCAGGAACTTTTGAAAAGATGTATAGCGGATTTCCGGGTGGAAACGGCTCCGGTCAAAGAGATAAATGAGGCCGGTGATCTGCATGTCATACCCCGGATCAATGCTTCGATGAAAGCGGCGGCGGTGGCCAAACGCCATCGCAAGGATTTTATTCTCGGTGCGGATACGCTGGTGATTTGCGGCAAAGAGATCATGGGTAAACCGGCAGATCCGGCGGAAGCATCTGCGTTTCTCCGCAAATTGTCCGGCAGAACGCACGAAGTAGTCACCGGATTGGCTCTTATCTGCCTGCGGCGGAATATACACCTGATCTGGAGCGAAAGTTCACAGGTGACATTCAAAGAACTTTCAGATGCGGATATCGAAAAATATCTTTCCGAAGTGGATGTACTGGATAAAGCCGGAGCCTATGCCATTCAGGAGCATGGGGATATGCTGGTCAGTAATTATACCGGAGAACTGGAAAATATTATCGGTCTGCCGCTGGTAAAACTGCAAGAGTATCTGGCGGAATTTTTTCCGCCTGCCGAACCGGAAAATGAGTGAATTCCGTAAAATCTGCCGTCTGGCCGGAGAGAGTTGTGTCCGTTACCGTCTGACCGGTGACGGCGACCGGATACTGGTCGGATTGTCCGGCGGGAAAGACAGTTTTATTCTGATGCATGTTCTGGATCATCTCCGGGAACATGCTCCGGTGAAATTTTCGCTGGCAGCGGCGACCTTCGATCCCGGTTTTCCCCATTTTGACAGTGACATGATCGCGCAATACTGCCGGGAACAGCACTGGGAGCATCACATCGTCAGGCTCAATATTCCGGAGATAATCCGTGAAAAGGGGATGGAGAAGTCCCCATGTGTACTCTGTTCACGGTTGCGGCGGGGCAAATTGTACGGTCTGGCGCGGGAACTGCGCTGCAATAAACTTGCACTCGGTCAGCATTTGGATGATGTTATCACCAGTTTTTTCATGAGCGTCTGCCGGGGCCAGGGGATAAGTTCGATGGCTCCGCTGGTGCAGCCGCAGGACCCGGCGCATCCGGTACTTATCCGGCCGCTGGCACTGGTCCCGGAAGGGCGGATAATCGCGGCGGCCGGGGAGTTCGATTTTCCCCGGTCAACCGGCATCTGTCAGTATGAAAAGGATGTCAATACCGGCGACCGGGCGGCGGTGGGAGAACTGCTGGCCCGTCTGGCTGAAAGGATCCCGGATCTCCGGGAGAATATAGCCCATTCACTCACCCGGATCGAGAGCCGGCATCTGTTGGTTCCTCCGGAGGATTGAAGTTCACTCCATTACCAGTTTTTCTCCGAGGGCAAAGAGTCTGACCGGAGATAACTTTGCTGTAAATTCATTCTGACATCCGGCGGCATTGGTTCCGGCGGTTTTACCGGAAGCTACTGCATCCATGTACAAATTGAAGCATCTGCCGTTGAATTCAGCGGTATCTCCGGCTGCAAAAATATCTTCCCGGGAACTTTGCATGCATTTATTGACGATCACCCCTCTGCCGCATTCGATCCCTGCGGTTTTGGCCAGAGTGAGATCCGGACGGCTGCCGGCGGCGAAGATCACCAATTCTGCCGGAAGTTCTTCTCCGGAAGCCAGAGTTACGCTCCGGGGAGTTATCCGGGCGGCACTGTCGCCGCAGATCAGCCGGAAATGGTCGAGGGCATTGAGTCTGCCGGCCAGAGCATCAGCATCGCTTTCTGTCAGTTTGGCCGGAAAGAGGCGGGGAGAAGTTTCCACTACGGCAGTGTCGATCTGCCGGGAGAGCAGACTGTCTGCGATCTCCAGACCCAATACGCCGCCGCCGATAATGACCGCATGTTTTACTCCCCGGTCCAACCGCCCGGACAATTGGATCATATCCTGACAGCTGCGCAGGACACAGGCATATTCTCCGCCCGGAACCGGAGGACGGAATGCTTCACTGCCGGTGGCAAGGATCAGCCGGTCAAAGGCGATCAATTCATTATTGGCCAGAAGCAGATTTTTACCTTTCACGGCCACCGCTTTGCATCCGGGCATGAAGTTGATATTTTCTCCGGTGAAAAAATCTGCCGGTTTGATATAGAATGTTTTTTCATCCACCTTTTTCCCGGCGGCGAGCAATCCGGAGAGAGCCGGACGCCGGTAAGGCAGACAATTTTCAGCACTGCAGAGAGTGATTCTGGCTGAAGCATCACATTTGCGGGCGGCAATGGCACTTTCCAGAGCCGCCGGGCCGCCGCCGGCTATGACGATATTCATATGATATTCCCCCCCTGTTCTTTGAGGTAATTCATGGCAGCGGCGATACCGGCGTAACTGCTGATCTCCCGTTTGAGGACACTGCAGACGATTTCGCAGCCATGACGCGGGGCTTCCCAACAGAATTTATCCAGATGCTTCAGGATCGGGTCGATATAAATATCACCGATGGCCCAGGCCAGAGTGCCGAGGATAAGTTTTTCCGGATTGAAGCTGTTGATGAATAATCCGAATGCCTGGGCATTGCGGAGGCTCATTTCTTCCCAGAGTTCAGCGGCATAGGCATCTCCGGCGCGGAAGGCTTTTTCCAGAAGCACCATATCCAGTTTGGCCGGATCGTTTTCGGAAAGTTCATTGAGCAGAGATTCCGGATGATCGGCGATCTCCTCCTGCATCCGGTGAGCCAGAGCCACTCCGCCGCAGTAGGCTTCATAACAGCCGTTGATGCCGCAGGAACACTTTCTGCCGTTGAGCTGGATGCAGATGTGTCCCAATTCTCCGGCACTGAGGGCCCGGTTGCCGCGCACCAGATTGCCGGCGGCAATGATCCCGCCGCCGATACCGGTACTCATGGTCAGATAGATCATATCACGGCATCCTTTGCCGGCACCGAAGAACCATTCGGCCAATGCTCCGCAGTTGGCATCATTTTCAAAACATCCGGGAATACCCAGTTTTTCACGCATGAAGTCAAGAATAGGTACATTCCGCCATTTGGGGTTATTGGTCGGTTTGGTCATAATCCCCCGGGCCGCATCAGCCGGGAATGGGGCGGAAATACCGAATGCGGCGATATCAGAAAGTTTCATTCCGGCCTCTTCGACCAGTCTCTTTGCTTCATTTGCCATCCAGGGCAGCACTTCCGCCGGATCGGTATTCCGGTTGTCCCGGCGGCTGGTGCCGTATAATTTTCCTGTGTGATCTCCCAAACCGATACCGATTTTGGTACCGCCGATATCAAATCCGAGCAAGAGCGACATAATATCCATCCTTTTTTATTGATTTTTTTACTTTTGTCTCCTTGTAGAATATAATACCTGTATTATATTTTATAAAGTGACAATTCGGTTTTTTTTGATAATTTTTACACAGGAGACGGCAGATGTCTGTTATTTTTGCTTCCGTTGCGGATACTCCCGGGGTCTATTATGCGTTTCAGAACAGTGATTCGGTGGGAAAAGCGATCGTGGTTTTGCTTATCATCGGCAGTATTCTCACCTGGACGGTGATGCTGGATAAGGCGTGGTCGCTTTACCGGGCGCGGCGGTTGTCTGCCCGTTTTATTGCCCTTTTTCACGAATATGGCGAAAAGAATATGCTGACCACTGCATTGCTCCGGGAAGCTGAATTAAACGGCGGTCCGGTCGCTGCGATCTACCGGGCCGGAGTGGAAAAGCTGTTGGATTTTTATTCTGCCGGCGGCACTTCCGCCCGGGGTATCCCCGTGCCATGCCAGCTTTCTGAAGCGCAATACAATGCGGTGGAAGCGGTATTGGAAAGGGAGGTTTCCAGTCAGCTCAAAGAGTTGGAGACCCGCATCGGGGTATTGGCAACACTGGTCAGTCTGAGTCCTTTTTGCGGACTTTTCGGAACGGTCTGGGGGGTGATGATGGCTTTCTGCGGTATCGCGGCGGCGGGAAAGAGTGATTTTACCGCCCTTGCTCCCGGTGTGGCCGGGGCGTTGTTGACGACGGTGGCCGGACTGGTGGTGGCGATCCCGTCACTGGTGGGATACAATTTGCTGACCGGTACGATCCGGCAGATGACGGTGATGATGGATAACTTTACCGAAGAATTCATGGTCTGCGTGAAACTTTCCCAGTTGAAATTTTCCCGCACCGACCGGAATTGAACCGGGAAAGGAGAGGATTTATGCGCC
The DNA here is from genome assembly GCA_017628235.1 of Lentisphaeria bacterium. Taxonomy (GTDB): domain Bacteria; phylum Verrucomicrobiota; class Lentisphaeria; order Victivallales; family Victivallaceae; genus UBA1784. The sequence continues at coordinate 21,671 of JAGBZM010000030.1, forward strand.
GGAGAAGAAACCGTACCCCGATGGCAGCCATCGATCAGATCAATGTGACTCCGTTGCTTGACCTGACATTTCTGCTGCTGATCGCCTTTATGATAACCATGCCGCTGATGGAGTACGGAACCAGTGTCAAACCGCCTGAGATGAATGGCGATGATCTGCCGCAGGAAAATTTCACCACAGTGGAATTGGCCCGTGACGGTACTTATCTGTTGGATAAAAAGGTGGTTTCCCGCGAAGAACTGGCGGAAAATCTCCGGGCTTTGGCGTTGAAAGAACCCAAACCAGATCTGCTGGTGCGCGGTGACGGGAAACAGAATTATGCCAATGTGCTGGATCTTTTGAAACTGGCCCGTACCTGCGGATTCAAAGATGCCATGCTGGTAACTTCGGCGGAGGGAAAATAAGATGTTCCGCCGTTTCAGCCGCCGTACTGTATTGCTCTCCGTGATATTGGCTTTGCATGTGGCCATTATCTTCGGACCGGTGGGCTGTTATTGGTTGAAAGAGGATGAAAATAAGCAGAAAGACATTGCATTTAAAGTGCAGTTGGGTGGTCAGGAACCGTCTCACGCTCCCGAAGTCGATCTGCCGGAACGTTTGCGCCCTGCGCCCGGAGAGGTGAATGTGCCGCCTCCTCCGCCGCCGGATATGCAGGCGGCATTAGAGAAACAGCTTCAGCAGGAGAAAGCGGAAAAACTGGCGCGGGAAAAAGCCGCCGAAGCTGCCAGAGTGAAAGCCGCACAGGAAAAGGCGAAGAAGCTGGCACAGGAAAAAGCAAAGAAACTCGCGCAGGAGAAAGCGAAAAAAGCCCGCCTGGAAGCTGAGAAAAAACGGTTGGCTGAGGCGCGGATCAAAGCAGCCAGAGAAAAAGCGGCCAGAGAAAAAGCGGCTAAACTGGCGCAGGAGAAAGCCCGAAAGCTCGCACAGGAAAAGGCCCGCCGGGAAGCGGAAAAAAGACGCCGGGAACAGCAGTCGGTTTATCAGGACCCCCGATCGAAAAATTGGGACCCGGACAAAGTTGCCACTCCGCGCGGGGGGCAGAACTTCAACCCCAATGTGAAAATCGGCAGCAGAGATACCGGGCAGAAGTACGGCAAACAGGATAACCGCACTCCCGCCGGCGGAGCCAACGCCGCCAGCGAAGCGGCATGGAAGGCATTTTCTGAATCATTGAGAAAGATCGTTTTTGATAAATGGCAGCGGCCGGCCGGTATCTGGATCGATGACGAGACGGCGGCGGTCATCAGCATCCGGCTGGATAAAAACGGGCGGGTCATCGGTAAAAAAGTCGCTAAAAACAGTCCCAATGCGGCAGTGAATGATTCAGCCAGACGGCTTTTGCGGGATCTCAATCAACTGCCCAAGCCGCCGGGGAACAGCGATTCTCCCTGGCTGCAGCTGGTGCTGATTCCAGAATAAGGAAACTATATTATGCAGTATGTCGGACATTTGGACAGGCATGACCCGCTTTACGGATATTTATGCATCTGTATTATGCCGCAGGTGGGTGCGGATGGGCGGTGCGGATTCCGGGTTTTTTCTAGTAATTCTTCTCATGCGGTTTACATTTACGAAGACCGGGCCAGCGGTAAACGGGTGGTCGGCAAATATTTTTTCACTCCCGGCAAAGATGACTGGGAACATGCGAAAAACAAAATGCAGCGGGAATATGATAATATTGCCGAATTACGCAGCTATACCGGTGAAAATCATTATGTCGCCCGCGCTCTGGGGTGCAATGAAGTTCTCAATTGTCTGCTGGTTACGGAATATTGTTACGGTGAAGCTCTGGATGCGGTCATCATGCGGGCGATCCGGGATAATGATTCCGGTCATCTGTACGGTAAGCTGACGGCATTGAGCAGTTTTCTGGCGACTGTCCATAACCGTTCCGCCAGGCCGGTGATGGTCGACTTTCAGAAGGTTTGCCGTTATTTTGATACTGTTGCCGGTCATCTGGCGGCGATCCTCTCTCCCGGCGAGGTGGAATATTTGCATTTTCTCTGCAACCGCTACCGCCACGACCCGGTGATGTATCAGGATCAGGAAGTTCTGGTGCATGGTGATGCGACTCCGGCCAACTTTTTTTTCGGTGACGGCAATTATGTCATCACCTTTGATCTGGAACGTATGCAGCGCAGTGACCGGATCTTTGATGTCGGACGGATCGCCGGTGAATTGCAGCACTTTTTTCTCCGGCACACCGGCAACAAGTATGCCGCTGAACCGTTTATCGGCCACTTTCTGTGGGAATATGCCGGGTGGTTCCCCGACCGTCAGGCGGCTTTTGCTTCGATCACGGTCCGGGTGCCGTTTTATCTGGGAATGAATCTGCTGCGGATCGCCCGCAATGAATATCTGCCATTGGATTACCGGCGGCAACTGGTTGCCGAAGCTGTACTGGCATTGCGGAAAACGGAGTGAAATTATGATAAAAGCGTTATTGTTCGATCTCAATGGTACATTGATCGATATCCTGACCAGTGAAAGTGATGAAACGGTTTACCGGGTTACAGCCAACTTTTTGAGTTACAATGAAGTACAGATATCTCCCGAAAAGTTGAAAGAGGAGTACTTCAATATTCTGCATCAGCAGAAAAATGAAAGCACAGAGCAGTTCCCGGAATTTGATGTTGTTGCCCTTTTTGCCCGGATCATTGAGAAATACCGTGTATCCGGCAGCAGCGGTGGAGACCCGGCTGCTGCCGCCCGGGTTTTCCGGGCTGCCGGCAGATATAAACTTGAGTTGTATCCGCAGGTCAGGGAAACGCTGCTGGCTCTCAAGCCATATTACCGGATGGCGGCGGTATCCGACGGTCAGAGCATCTGGGCGTTGCCGGAATTGGCCGCCACCGGACTGACCAGACTCTTTGAAACGGTCACGATTTCCAGCGATCACGGCTTCCGCAAGCCGGATAAAAGGATGTATGAAATGACTCTGCGTCAGATGGAATTGACACCGCAGGAGGTAATTTTTGTCGGCAATGATATGTTCCGCGATGTTTACGGAGCGCATGTTTGCGGGATGAAAACGGTATTTTTCCGTTCCAATCAGGGGGATCATGACTTTCACGGCGCAGAAGCGGATTACATTATTTATAACTTCTCCGAATTGCGCCGTGCGGTGGAATTTATTACCGGCAGGATGAATTGAGCTTACACTCCGAGTTCTTTGGCCAGAGTACTGCTGCTGTAAAATCCGGTAAGGTGTTTGACCATCTGACCGTTGCGGAAAAAGAAGAGCGAAGGGATCGTTGACACATCAAATGCTGCTGCCAGTTCCCGGTTCTCCTCTGATTCGATATTGACTTTGCCGATGGCGATTTCCGGATATGCGGCTGCAAATTTTTCCAATTCCCGGCCCATATTCCGGCAGGGGCCGCACCAGGTCGCATAAAAGTCGATCAATGCCGCCGGTTTGACGATCATCTGTTTGAAGTATTCCGGATTCAATTCGATTATTTCCATGATTTCTTCCTCCTTTACCATTGTATAATATAAACTGATTCCGGATTTTTTCAATCCCCGGCCGTTGACTTGATATTTTTATGTGCTATATTAAGCAGTCAACCATGAGAAGCATGAAAGGTGGAAATATGATAAACTGGCAGGCATACGCTGAAAAATATGAGTGTGAATTGGTTAATTCCATTATTCCTTTCTGGGAAAAAAATTGTGAAGACAAAGAGTACGGTGGTTATTTCACCAGTCTTGACCGGGATGGGACAGTTTATGATACGACCAAATATATGTGGATGCAGTGGCGGATCGTTTATATGTTTGCCGAATTGTATCTGGCCGGGTACCGGGAGGAGAATTTTGTATGTCTGGCGGAACAGGGATTTGATTTCCTCTACCGTCACGGCCGTGATGAAAAAGGCCGTTACTATTTCGCTCTCAACCGTCAGGGCGTGCCGGCAATGGCCCCTTACAGTCTTTTTTCAGATTGTTTTGCTGCGATGGGCAGTGCCAAACTTTACAGGATCACCGGAAATAAACTGCATGCCGATGCCGCCTGTCAGGCGATGGAAAATTACCTTGAGCGCGCCAAAAGCGGCAACAGCGCATTGCAATGGGATAAGAGCATGCCGGGCAAGACCGCTTATCTTTCGCTCGGACACTATATGATGATGGCCAACCTGGGACTGATGATGAATGATTGTCTGGGCAGTGACCGCTTCGATTCAGCGATGGATACGGCAGTGGATATGGTGTTGAATAAATTTTATTCTCCCGAATTCGGTCTGGTCTTTGAGAATATGCCTGTTGACCGGGACAAACCGGATCTTGACAGCAGCATCGGACGTCAGATGAATCCCGGACATGTACTCGAGGCGATGTGGTTTCTGCTCAACTATCTGGAAAGTGTTCCCGGTTCGGATGATAAGATCGCTGCGATCAATAAAATCATTGCCAATACTCTGGAATTCGGTTGGGACAAAGAGTACGGCGGTATTTTCTACTTTATGGATGCTCTGGGCAAGCCGCATCTTGAATTGCAGCATGATATGAAACTCTGGTGGGTGCATAATGAAGCAACTTTAGCCTGTCTGCATGCATATAAAACCAGTAGCGATCCCCGCTTTGCCGATTGGTTTGAAAAGGTGGATAATTACGCCTTTGCCCATTATCCGGACCCGGAATACGGTGAGTGGTTTGCCTACTGCAACCGTCGCGGAGAGGTCACGCACACGCTTAAAGGCGGTAAATGGAAAACCTTTTTCCATGTGCCGCGCGGAGTGCTTTTTGCCGGGAAACTGCTTAAAACTCTCCATTGAAGCTGATTACGGCAGATCCGGCAGTTCCTGCAGTTGGCATTTGCCGTTTTTCAATTTAAAGAAAAGTTCATCCGGGACCCGCAATCCTCCTGAACCGAATGCCAAGACGGTATTGGGCCGGTTGTCGCCGTGAAAATCACTGCCGCCGGAAAGCAGCAGCCCGTATTGTTCTGCCGCTTGCGTGACCAATTCAGTCTCTCTGGCACTGAACATGCTGTAATATCCCTCGATGGCATCCAGCCCCATGCTTTTCAATCTCCGGCAGGAACGCATCAGGAATGCCCGATCCGGCACATCCCGGGTCACCGGATGCGCCCATACCGCGATGCCGCCGGCCTTATGAATAACTTCTATCACGTTTTCCGGCAGCGGATACTGCCGTTTTATCCACGCCGGCTTATTGTATCCGAGCAGTTTTTCAAAACAGCTCTGGATAGAGGAGAAACCGTGATATTTCACCAGGGCCCGGGCGAAATGGGGACGGGCGATATCCAGCAGCTGTTTACCGCCGAATTCCGGCATATTTATATCCAGTTCATACCCCAGATAACGGAGTTTGAGAAAAATATCCCGGTTGCGCTTCATCCTCTGAGTCCGGCAGAAGTCAAGCATTTCCTGCAGCACTTTGCTCCGGCGGTCGATAAACAGTCCGATAATGTGGATCTCCCTGTCCGCCAGTTTGCAGGCGACTTCCACGCCGGGAACGGCTTCGCATTCCGGGTGTTCAGCTCCGGCGGCCAGAAACTCCTCCAAACCGGCGGTCGTATCGTGATCGGTCAGCGCGACGGCGGTCAGATTCAAGTCAAGGGCGGAAGCGTAAACTTCTGCCGGAGTGAATGTCCCGTCGGAAGCGGTACTGTGGGTGTGCAGATCGATATAATCCATACCGTATGGTTTCCGGGATCAGGCCAGACGGTTTTTTACGGCCAGCAATTCGGCATTGGCCCCGGAGAGCAGCTCTTCGACCAGTTCCGGGATGGTGGTGATTTTATCCATCAACCCCACCGCCTGTCCGGCCATCAGTGAACCGCCGTCGATATCGCCGTCAACAGCGGCTTTACGCAAAGCTCCCACCCAGAAACGTTCAACTTCTTCCTGCGCCTCCTGCCGGTGGATGGTTCCGGCCTCCAATTCGCGCAGCAGACGCAGCTGCAATGCACCGAATTTCTGCATACCTTTATTTTTCAGTGCGCGTACCGCCACGACCGGCAGTTTGGAATCATATTGCGGGGTGGCAACGGCATCGCGGGCGTTGGCTTTGAGAAAGACCTCTTTGAATTTCGGATGCACCGAACACTCTTCGGTCATGACAAATCTGGTTCCCAGCTGCACTCCGGCAGCTCCCATAAGCAGGAGGTGAGCCATCATTTTCCCGGTGGCCACGCCGCCGGCGACAAAGATCGGTACGGTATCGGCATATTTGAAAAGCAGCTGCTGGATCAGGATCATTGATGAGACATGCCCGATATGGCCGCCGGCTTCGCTGCCTTCGAGAATGATGGCATCGGCACCGAAGCGGATCATCCGGTCGGCAATGGAGGTGGTCGAAGCGAAACACATCACTTTGGCCCCGGTGGCTTTGGCTTCTGCGATCTCGTTGGCCTTCGGGAAACTGCCGGCAAACACGATATAAGGTACATGAGCATCTTTGAGCATGGCCAGATGTTCTTTATAGGATGGGGCGATGGTGATCAGATTCACCGCGAAATTGTGTTTGGTCAGCGACCGGGTCTCCTCGATCTGCCGGGCGAGAATATCGGTAGGGGCGTTACCGCCGGCGATGCAGCCGAAACAACCGTTGTTGCAGACAGCGGAAACCAGTTTCGGTTCGGAAACCCAGGTCATGGCACCGCAGATCACCGGGTAACGGCTTCCCAGAAATTCTGCTCCCCGGCGCATAAGCGGTGAAAGCAGATCCGGAGACATTTGGCCGGAAAAATTATCCATAATTGACAAATCCTCATATTTGAAATCAACTTTACTCAACGATCCAGTTGCGCTTGCAAAGCACAACCTATTGCCTGTTAAAGTAACACCATTATGCGGATTTGTCAATGTATTTCCGGCAAAAAATCCGGATAACCGCTTTTTATTTCCGGAATATTACGTTAATTCCGGTTATCAAGTTCAATGCCCGGAGGCAGCTCGATTTTCTTTTCAGCCCTGCCGTTCTGCCAGATGATCGAAACCCGGATATCGCCGTGCGGAGTCGGTACCGCCCCGCTGATATCTACTCCGGGCAGCAGCAGAGGGGCGAAACTCACGCTGCGCCAAGCCGGGGCCGTCTGGGTAACTCCCAGCAGGATCCGGGAAAAGTGGACGATCGGGTGGGCGCTCCAGGCATGGCAGAAGCTCAAATCTCCGGAGATATTTTCCAGAAAATTTTCCGGAGTGGTCGAAAATCCGGCGGCGGTAAATTCTCCCCACCAGTTTCTGATGCAGTTGATGACTTCCCGGCCGTACCCCTTTCCCGTAAGGGCTTCAAAGATATAAAACATGAAGTATGAACTCGGACAGATCATATTCTGCCGGTTGCCTCTTACCAGCGGCAGCAGAATTTTTTCCAGCCACACATCGTGATCTTCCGGCAGCAGATCCAGCAGTATGGCGATGGCCGCCACATGGGGGCTGTGAGTTTTTACCGGTTCATTTTTCCAGGTCAATCCGTCGTAAAGCATCCGGCTTTCCGGGTCATAGAGATACCTGATCACAGCATGGCAGCCGTCGGCAAGCTGTTTTGAGAGCCTTTCGCATACGGGGGCATCTCCGGCGGCTTGAGCGACGATGAGCAGTTTTTTCAAACTCCACAACCATATCAGATTGTAGAGTGTCGGGGTGCCGTCTTTGAATATATCCGGACACCAGTCCAGAAAGAGCCAGTATCTCCGGTCAAAGGTGAGCAGCCCGGATGGATTGGCCGCCGCTGTCCGGGTGAAATAGTTACAGACTGAATCTATCTCCGGGAGCAGCTGCCGGTACAATCCGGTATCACCGGTCTGGAAATAGTGGGCCCAGATGGTGATAAGCCACATTGCTGAATAGTCCGGCAATATACAGACATGTCCGGCGGTCGGGGCCATGCCGTAGGTCAGGCCGTCGGGGGTCAGTTTTTTGGCAATCTGCCGGATGCCGCGAGCCAGAAGCCGCGGGTCGGCGGATAAGCGGAAAGTATTTTGCGCCTGTACTAAAGCATCTCCCCACCATTGGGCATTTTCCCGCTGGGGACAGTCGATGTAGCTGTCTACGGCACAACACTTTTGCGTATGTTCGGAAATATCCCGGATTTTTTGCAGTTCCGGGTCGGATGTGATGAATTTACCGCGTATATCCAATGGATAACGTATCTGCCGGATGGCGAGATTTATTTTCAAATCGCCGGTTTGGTGGCTCCACAATACCACATAACGCAACCCCCAGGGCATGGTCAATTCGTGGATATTCCTGCCTTTCCGGAGGATCAGACGGCCGCCGAAAAGGGTGCTGGGATGGCAGACGGTTTCCGGAATATCCGGACGGTTTCCGTCCAGCCGTTCCCGGGTGATGAAGTCCAGAACGGTTCCTTCATCCGGGCAATCGATCTCAAAGATCAGTTTGCCTACCAGTTCTTTGCCGAAATCGGCGGTCAGGGCGGTGATGCCGCCGGATAAGGAGAGTCCGTCAGCAGCGGGGATATATTCCGGCTGCCACTGGAATTGCTCATTGCGGTAACTGTAAAAAATGTGCCGGAGCTTCTGCCAGTTGCTTTCCGCCGGATGGTGGCGGGAGGTGAGGACCGTACTCTGCACCCGGGAAATATCGGCGGTCAGCAGCGGAATGCTTCTCTCCTCGAAACTGTGCCAGGGCATACACCCGGCCACACGCATGAATTCCCCCGGATTACCCGGCCACGAATCATCATCGTAATCCGGAGCAAACCAGTTGTCCTGAGCCTGCCGGAAGTCGAAAAATTCCTGAAATCCGTACTGTCCCGACCCCCGGGCCACCGCACAGATATATCCCGGTGCCGGGCGCAGTTTCCAGCCGTATCCGGTGGAAATATCCTCTCCGCCGATTTTGCCGGAGAGCAGAAAACCGTTATCGCCATCGTAAATATAGGTATAATTGCCCATGCCGAATTGATACAGCAGTGCGGCGATGACATTTTTTCCGCGCCGCAGATACGGAGCGATATCCAGCCGGTCAAAGGGCCAGTTCCTCTGAAATCCGCGTGCCGGACCGAAGTGGACAAAACTGCCGTTGACATAAAGTGAATATTTCGCATCGGCAGTGACACAGATTTCCGCCTTTTCCGGTACTTCGGTCAGGTCAAAACTCCGGCGCAGCTGGATCCGCCGATCCCTCTCATCCCGTTCCGGTGAAGGGGAACGCAGCCAGTATGCCCCGGAGAAAACATTATAATGATTCATGGTATCTTGTGTGAGAATTTTATGGGTTGTCTACATCACGTGAAAAACGTTCAAGCAAGGGCAAATCCCGCCAGGGAGCTGCCGGTTCACTGAAAATCTGCGTCTCAACATGCCCATCCATGTAGCCGATGGTTGCACTTTTACCTTTACTGTGCAGCGGCATCAATGTACTGGGGGAAGCGGTATAACATCCGATATAGTATTGTGACCAGAAATCTGAGAAAAAGCATTCTGCGAATAATACTTTTGTTGATGGATTTTTGAATTTTCCGGGTTGAGTTGTTACATGAACGACATCGTATTTGTTAGTATCTTTGTTTTGCAATCCCAATTCGCCGGATGCATCAGGCGGCAAGCGGATGATGGTATTCAGGCCGTAAGTCGGATAAGCGTAAGGATTCATTCCACCGTTTTTAAGAAAATTCTCTGTTTCTGCCGAATTTTTCCACTCTGCCATCCGGGTGCGCCCGGTGGCAGATTGTTCCGCCCGGTTGATCCCGGCTGTACAGACAAATGAAGATGCCGGAGCATATTTGCCTTTGAGCAGAGTGTGGGTATAAATACCATCTGAACTGCTGTATCTTATTGGAGCCATAAATCCATCATTCTGATCTACATACATTGCTGCTGACGATTCCAGCTGTTTCATGTTGCTCAAACAGCTGGCAGTATGTGCCCTGTCTCTCGCCGAGTTGAGTGCAGGCAGAAGTATTGATGCCAATATCGCTATTATTGCAATAACGACAAGTAACTCGATGAGCGTGAAGCTGTACAGCTTCACTTTCTGGATAGAAAGTGAAGCTGTACAGCTTCACTTTCTGGATAGAAAGTGAATGTTCCATTTGTTGTCCTTTCTTATTTTTTGTTATTATTCCATTTTTGTTGTGATGCATCCACCGGTAAAATCTCTGACCGCTTACCTTTCCCGCCGGTTATCAGTCAAATTTTCCACCATTCCAATGTTGAGCCTTGAGGCCATAGTTTTTGACCGTCGGTCTGTTATAACTGCCGGTATTAGTCAGCTGCAGATAAGGATCATCCAATGCTGCTTGTTTGGCTTCCACATGCCCGTCTCCGAATAAAATATTGACACTTTTGCTGTGCCGGGAGTGAGGTTGCCCATAATCTGTTGCTCCAGAAGCTGTTCCGGCAGCTTTGTTGGAATCCATAACACAATCGCTACCGACTTGGCGCAATGGGTAATTACTGTATGGATCAAAACTGTCCATCAAAACATAAAGCATACTTGCGTAACGTATCTTTGACCGTTTTGCGGAGTATCCTTTAGTGGTCTCGTCCTGTTTAGATTCCTGTCCGACATAATTTTTATTATAACCGTAATGGCTGAAGGCCGTAGGAGATGAATTGGATGCCTGATACGGCAGGTAATCAGGAAGCAGAGGCATGGAGGGACAGACGAAATTTTCCAGACCGACACTTTTGGTCGACATGATCGCATCACTCCAGGCACTGCGTGTTTCTCCGTCAGAATAGGTGAATACACGGTTTCTTCCCCAGGGATAATTGGGATAAAAATCATCATTGGCATCGGTGTAGACGTCGAAAGCCAAGCCGAATTGTTTCAGATTGTTGATACAACTTGCCGCCCTGCCGCGTTCCCGGGCAGAATTGAGCGCGGGAAGCAATATTGCCGCCAATATCGCGATAATGGCGATGACGACTAAAAGTTCGATCAGCGTGAAGCCGTACGGCTTCACTTTCTGGATAGAAAGTGAATGTTTCATTTTTTTTGTTTCTCCTTTCGGGTTGATTAAAGCGCGGCATATCTTGCTGTCACACTTTCAGATTATGGATCAATTTTTCTATTAACATTTCCGGAGTCGTTCCGGGATGATGCAGGATATTGACGATCTCCGGCAGGGGACAGCCCAGATATCTGCGGCACATCCGCCCCAGATAACTGCTGTCACGCAGACCGGACAACTTGGCGCACTCATTGACATTTCTGCCGACAAAAATCAGCTGCAGGGCATTTTTCAACCGCAGAAACACCAGATATTGGATCGGTGAAAAAGAGGTGACAGCTTTGAAGTAGTGCCGGAATGCACTTTCGCTCATGGAAACATGCTGGGCAATTTCCCGGAGCGTCAGGTTTCTGGCCAGATTTTTCTCCATGAAAGTCAGGGATTGGCTGATCCGGAACGACAGAATATTATCCTGCTGGGCATTCTGACTTTTCCGGTTGCGCCATAATAAAATAAGCAGTTTTTCCAGCAGAATGTGCATCATCTCCCGGTGCCCGGCGGCTTTTTCATCCTGTTCGCGTTTGATTTCAAACGCTACATCGATGGCTTTACGTAAACCGCTGTCATCCAGCTGAAATATCGCCGATCTTTCACCGTAATCCGGGAAAAGAGTGCCGAATCCCGGCATACAATCTTTGGCCAGAGACAGATTTTCCTCGATAAGATCCTGATGGACAAGAATGTTGAAATATTTGGTATTCAACATGTTCTCGTAGTGATGGATCGAACCGGGCGCGTACATGAAAAACTGTCCCGGCTGCAGGATCTGCACGTTTTCATTCCATTTATCCAGCACCGTACCATCCACAAAGATCACCAGTTCATAGAAATCTTCGTGGCAGTGACGGGTATCTCTGGCCTGATCAAATGAGAGAAACGGGCGCATGAAATTACACAATATCAGATCTGAAGTGTATTTTTCCAATTTAAAGTGGTGATATTGCATTTTTTTCCTCCTTCCCATCTGTTTTGTTTGCGGCAGAATTTTCCGGTATTATTTTCCTTCGGCTATTTTTCTGCCCAATGCTTCGGCATCATTTCCATAATAGAAGCAGCGGGTTTCATGCAGTTCTGCATCGAATTCGATCCGGTCGCTCTTCCGGATGATTTCGCCGGACATGATATCCAGCACATCGGTTTTACGCGGCAGGGAAATAACCTTTTTGCCCGGGTAACGGGCGTGAAGCACCAGCAGGGAGTCGTTGGCTTCAAAAGGATCAAGCGTTTTGCTGAAACGGTAGATCCCCGCCCGGTCGAGCAATTCAGTGATGAATTTCATATCCAGCTGCCACGCTCCGGAAAAGACGGTGAGGGCTTTACCGGTTTTCATTGCCGCCGCTCCGGTTTGGCCGTTTTTGTATTTCCCCAGCACTTCGACACCGGGAGTGCTTACGGCAAACATGGGCGTGACATTGGCCGCCGGGGTGCCGAAAACCGAACCGTCTTTGCGGATCACCGCCGCCGGAATGCCGCTGTCGATACGGGAAAATTCCATGCCGGTGAGTTCTTTCATATTATCCGTACTGCTTTCCAGACCTTTGATGTATCCCGGAGCATAGAGCCAGAGCAGAACACAATCGCGCTGTTGAAGTTTTTTCACTGCGGCAAGGAATTTGTCATCATATTTGAAACAGTTGACAAAAACGTAGAGCTTATAGTTGCCCGGATTGTCCGCCAGATCTTCGGCCAGAAGCTGATCCACCGGAGAACCGGAACGGTTGAAGCGGCCCAGATTGCCGATGAAACTTTCATAGGTCAGAACCGGGCGCACCCGCTGTTCTCTAACCGCTTTACCGTTGCCTTTGTAGTATTGATCGATTATTCCGCTGCGGGCCATCTGGGTGACCGGCGGCATGGCTTTGATGGATTCTTCACTGACGACCACCGCGATTTGGGCGTTACGGGTGGTGTTGTTCTCCAGAAGGTGCTGTCCGGTAATTTTCAACGTATTGACGATCCCGGTCATTGCCGGGAAAGAGATTTCCGTACCGTTGGTCAGCGGATAGTAGTAGTTCGGGGAGTTGCGGCAGATGGCGATGGCCATATTGCGCAGCATCTGGGCAACGCTCTGCTTTTCGGTGATGGTCTGGAACTTGCTGCCGCCGCCATGTTTGACATCGTAACCGTAATGGGTGCGGGTATCATCTTCGCAGACCGGAATGACATTGTGGTTCTGCAAAGAAGCAAACGGTTTCATATTCCCGTTGGTATCCCCCATATTGCGCAAAGGATAGCTGTTAGGCGACATGATGTAATCAACCGTATTGGCATCGAGAACCTTTTTCAGTGAATAGTGAGCGCGGTGCTGGCTCTGACCGGTATGGTGCAGCGTGGAAACATAACCGTAATAGGAACCGATAACTTTGTCTTTGCCGACGAGTTCTTTGGCTTTCCGGGCCAGATGCAGCATGAAGTCAGCTGTCATATTTGAGGAAAAGTCATTGTAAGCGATGGTTTTAAGGTGTTTTTTCTGATCCATGAAAAGCGATCTGCCATCTTTGGCAGCACGTTCAGCACCCGAGGGTATGGAAAAATCTTTCAGCAGCGGATAATTCTTCCGGGCGAAGTCGGCAAAAGCCAGCTTCCCGGCCGGGGAAAAGTCAAGAGCTTTGCCACTGGCAGATTCCCAGCCCAGCCATTCGATCGTGTAGCCTCCGGCGATCCGGTAGCCGATGATCCGGTTGGCATAGGGGGAATTTTCCAGATATTCTATGGCTTTGACCATCTGCTTTTCGAAATCCTGCCGGGCTTTGAGCGAGGCCAGAGAGTATCTGCCGCCGTTTGGCAGACCATTTTCATCCAGACACATTTCATCGGGATTATTGCTGCGCCAGTCGGCCGGGAAAGCACACCGGATGGTCCACATGAAGTAGGCATCAGGAAAGTGTCTGGCCACCCGCTGGGCTTCATGGTCCATCACATCGGTGAGAATGGTATTTTCGCCGCTGTACCAATGCTTGACATCAAAAATAATGGTCACCACATTGGCCGGGATCGGAGCCTGATGCTGATATTTGGCCGGGGGATTGACCCATGCGGCAAAAAACGGCTTGCCGTTGAGCTGGAATACCGGTGCACCGGAAGCGGATCTGACCACTTTAAAGGTGTTCCGGACGGCAAATTTCGGATCACGGTCGATGCGCTTTATATCCAGAGTCATATCTCCGGAATTTCCGGAAGCTGCTGAAAAGATATCCGATTCCAGCGCGACGGTGTATTTATCATTGAAATACAGCGGGACCTGATAGTTGAAGTCAAGGGTCCAGAGGCCGTTTTCGCCGGGAATGAAATTGGTTTTATCAACGGAAACTTCATCCCGCCAGACCAGATTTTTTTTCAGGAGAATGGAAACACTGACCGGATTTTCCGGGATCTTGCCTTCACAGGTTATTTGAAAACGGACACTCTTTCCGGCGGTAACACTTTGCGGCGCAAAAGAGATCTTTTTCACCCGCTGCATGTCGCTGAAGTAACGGTAGGGCAGCCGGACTCCCCAGGGGGCAGCCGGCGGCGGCGGACAGTGCAGGATACCGACCCAGCTTGAATCATTGAATCCGGTTCTGTTCCAGCCGGGCATCTCTTTGATACTGCTTTTAAAGCCCTCATCGGAATTTATCCTTTCACAGCTGCCGTCGGCGTACTGCACGTAGAGTTCAGCGATCACGCCACCGTAAGTGTTGGTGTTGAAGTAATGTATGCCCAATACGTTTTTTCCGGCCTGCAGAAAATCGCTGACATTGTAGACCTGACAGCTGCGCCAGTCATTGGAAAATCCGGCAGCATGACCGTTGACAAAAGCCTGCGCGCAATCATCGGCAGTATACTGCAGATAACCGTGAACCGGTTTTTCTTTCAATTCAAATTCCCGGCGCAGAAAGAACTCATGGTGTTTGCCGCCCCGGACTTTATCTTCCGGGGATTTGATCATTTTTCCCTGAAAATAGTGTTTGCCGGCTTGTACGTTTCTGCTGCCGGAGGGCCAAAGTTCCGATTTCAGATCCGGCCACTGCGGCGCATCCAGTTTCGCTTCGATCAATTCAAGGGAGTTTTTTTTTAACTCTGCCGGATCGCGTTTTTCCAGAATGATCTCTTTGATTTCGATTTTGCCTCCGGGAGAATCTGTCGGGTCGAAACGCAGTGAGAGAATATTGCCGTCAGTGAGCCATGATTCCATATCCCGGGGCGAAACGGATACCGTGTGCCACTGGCCGTCAGCAGTCAGCGGAGAGATCCGGCAGGAACGGGCATCGTTATAGAACTGTTTGGCATGGGCGAAGTAGAGCTGGCCCGCGCCTTTGCCGGTACCGGTTGCCCGGTAGGTGAAAGTGAATGTGTTGTACAATTCCGGATCGATCTTCAGCTTTTTGATCTCAATATTGCAATCCTTTTTGATGTCAGTCAGAGTCAGTATGCCGTCAACGACCTCTTTTTTGACATTGTGGGAAAAGGTCCACCGGTCAAAATTATCTTTGTTCCAGACGATTTTTTCCGGCGGGATGAAACGTTTTTCAAATTTGATCTCTTTGATTTCGATTCTGCCTCCGGCGGCATTGGTCGGGTCAAAACGCAAGGAAGTGATCATCCCGCCGGTACGGAAACTGGTGAAATCTTCCGGAGAAACGGAGATGGTGTGCCACTGGCCGTCAGCGACCATCGGCGGCAGCCGCCATGAACGTTTGTCGGTAAATTTTTCCCCGGGATGAGAGAAGTATAATTCGCCGCCGCGTTTTCCGGCTCCGTCAAACGCCCGGTAGGTATAGGTGAATGTATCGTAGTTGCGCGGGTCAAAATTGACTCCGAAATTGGATACCCGGCAGTCAAAGCGGATATCACTCATTTTTATGACACCATCAGTGATTGTACCGCTGGCATTACTGAAGTGTTTCCAGTTTTTAAAGTTGTTTCCCTGATTCCAGACAGCTGTTTCGCCGCTGCCGTATGCTGTTCCGATGGACAGCAGCAGAATGATCTGCACAAGTACTCTTTTCATATTTTCCCTCCTGTTTGTGAATAGAGTGATCCTGTCTGCCGTATAGTGTACTTGCCGGGAAAGAAAAAAGCAATTACTATTTGGCAAAAAAATAGGATATTGTGGCGTAATTGTTTGTGTGATAATAAATTCGGCAATAAAACGTATACTGCATCCGGTATAGTGCAGGCGACATGCCGTTATTTCGACGGCGGTGGATTCAATTATGTTCACTCCGGTAGCA
>JAGBZM010000031.1 GCA_017628235.1 Lentisphaeria bacterium
GGTTGATAAAACAGGCTTACGGCTTCAGAGATCGTGAGTACTTCAAATTAAAAATCTATCAGTTACCGGAAACTTCAAGCGAGAAATTATTATGAGTTTTTGTCATAAACCGACGAAGAGGCAAAATATCTGCATCTGTGACTTGAACTTGTCTCACGGGTGCAGTATAGTATGCCAGACACCAATTTTTCAAGCAAGAAAATATTTAAGGTACAAACAATGTTGGAAAAATTCACCTCTGTCATCGGGCAAAAACGATCCGCCCTCAAAGAACTGACCCTTGCCATCTGGTCTCATCCGGAAATCGCCTGGCAGGAAAAATTCGCAGCAGCGGCAGCTAAAGAATTTCTGGAGAAATCCGGATTCTCCGTCACTGTCGGCTGTTTCGGAGTGGAAACTGCTTTTACCTGTCAGTATGCCAATGGCGACGGCCCGGTTTTTGCAATTGCCTCTGAATATGATGCTCTGCCGGAAATCGGTCACGGCTGCGGACACAATTTGATCTGTATCGCCGGTATTTCCGCGTTCCTGGCTCTGGCTTCTGCCCTCAAAGAGAGCAACACTCCCGGCAAAGTCGTGCTGTTGGGAACCCCCGCCGAAGAGGGTGCCGGCGGTAAAGTCCGGATGCTGGCCAACGGCTGTCTGGAAGGAATCGATGCTGTCATCATGGCCCATCCCAGTGCCAAAAATTATACTGACGGCGGTTCGACGGCCAACAAAGGCCTGGAAGTGACCTTTCACGGCAGAGCAGCCCACGCTGCCGGTTGTCCGGAAAAAGGTATCAATGCGCTGGATGCTGCCAATCTGCTCTTCAATGCAGTCGGAGCTTACCGGCAGCAAATGCCGCCGGCAGCATTGATTCACGGTTTTATCAATAATGGCGGGGCCGCAGCCAATATCATTCCCGATCTGGTCAAATGCCGCTTCTATCTGCGTACATTCGATGAAAAGATCATGCCGGAACTTGAACGCCGCTTCACCAATATGGTGCGCGGTGCAGAACTGATGACCGACTGTACTGCAGAAATAGCTCCTTTCCGGGAAGCATACCGTTCACGCCGGCCCAATACTCCGATGAATGAACTTTTTGCTGAAACTATGGAAAAGATGGATATGCCGGTGATCAGAGTCACCTCCCCGGGTAAAGGTTCTTCGGACTTCGGTGACTTCTCTCAAACCATTCCGGGGATCCACCCATCTTTCGCCATCTCCCCTGCCCCGACACCGGATCTGGTGTCACACTCGACCGTCTTCCGCGATGCCTGTGCAACAGATTATGCCATCGACTCCGCGCTTAAAGCCGGTGCGGCAATGGCGCAGGTCGGTTGGAATTTTATTACCGATGAAAATTTCCGCAATGAAGTAAAAGAAGACTTTGCCAGGAGAAATTGAAAAATGAATGCAAACAAATTGACCGTCACCGGTACCGGAGACTCCCTTTTTACCCGGGAGTTCCCGGCCGAATATGACAAAGGCATCACTAAAGTTGCCGACTTCATCAAATCATGCGATTTGAAAATAACCAATCTGGAAACCAACCTTTCCGATTTTGAGTACTTCGCCGGAGCGTACAGCGGCGGCACCTGGATCAACACCCGCCGTTCCTGCCTGTCAGACCTGCTCCGTTTCGGCTTCAACTGTTTCGGTACTGCCAACAACCACTGCATGGACTACTCCTACAATGGCTTGCTCTCGACCATCGACACCCTTGATGCCGCCGGATTGGCCCATTGCGGTACCGGCAGAAGTTTCGATGAAGCCGTTGCCCCGGCCCTGTTTGAAATGAATGGAGTCAAAATCGCCGTTTTTGCCGTCGATGCCTCTTTCCAGAATCCTTCGCGGGCCGGCAGAGCCACCAAAAAGCTCAAGGCCCGCCCGGGCGTGAACTACCTGCGTCACGACACCGTTTACAAAGTCTCTCAGGAAGATATGGCTCATCTGCGCCGGATCGCGGAAAGCACCCGGATCAACTACACCAGAAATATGCTGATCAATACCGGTTATGTGACTCCTGATCCGGAAGATATCTTCTTCCTCGGAGAACAGAAATACACCACCAGAGAGGATATCCCGGCAACCAGCTGTCATCCGGCGGACAAAGCCCGGCTGCTCGACGCGATCAAAGAGGCAAAAAAGAGCTGCGATTATGTTTTCATGGTAACGCACTGCCACACCAATGACAATGTCCGCGAAGAAAATCCCGCCGATTATGTGGTGGAATTCTGCCGGGCCTGTATCGATGCCGGAGCTTCTGCGATATTCGGCGGCGGCTGCCACCGTCTGCGTCCGATAGAAATTTACAAGGATTGCCCCATTTTCTACTCTCTGGGCGATTTCATCTATCAGGGACTGGGCGTGGAACATCTGCCGGCAGACTTTATGGAAAAGTATGATATCGATATCTATTCGACCGCACAGGAAGCTCTCTGGGCCCGTTCCCGGGGCGGTAAAGTCGGTCTGCACTGCAATAAGCTCAATTACCAGACCGTCCTGCCGAAACTGGAATTTGAAAACGGCAAACTCACCGGCTTCGCCCTTATGCCGCTTTACCTCAACTTCCACCGCAAAGATGAGATGAATGGAGTTCCGGAACTGGCTACCGGCAGTGAAGCACAGGAAATCCTGGATATCCTCAACGGTTTGAGCGAACCCTACGGAGTGAAGCTGACCTTGCAGGAAGATGGCCTTTTCCATCTGGCATAGTCCGGAAAAGTTTCTGCTGTTTGCGGACGGTTTCCCGTGTGGAAGCCGTCCGTTTTTATCTGAAAAATAAAAATAATCGATTTTTTTTCAATTACCGACTTTATTTTTGCTAAAAGCGTATTATATTTATACCAGCAGCAATTTTTTGCTTTTATATAAAATGATTTTGGTGCCCCCGGACAAGCGGTGTGTGCCGGAGAATCGCGGATGAGAATCCGGGAAAGTTTCTCTGTTACTGCAGTTCCGGGTGGCGGAAGTCGGGAAAACTTCTCCACCGGCATGATTTTTTGACGGTGGCAGCAGATAGAATGCTGACCGGACAGCACGGGCCAGCGGCATAACTGCCGGAGGCCGGATTTCTGGCGGCGGACTGCAGAAAAGCAGTCAACTGCCGGAGATGTCAAAACAGTGCAGACAAGGTTGGTACAGACATTCAGTTTTCCGGGTTCGCCCGGTTGTTTTTCCGTTCCGCCGTTGGAAATCACCGGAGAAAATCGGAAATGTCTGTTGAACTGGTGGAGATGGAAAAAAGCGCATTGCGGAAGCATTATTCCGCCCGGCGCAAGAATATTGCGGCAGATGAACGCAGAATATTTGACGCGGAGATCTGCAGTAATATCCGTAATTTGCCCATCTTTCAAAGTGCCGTGAATATTGCGGCATTTATCAGTTTCGGCGCAGAGCCTGATATCTCCGCACTGTTTCATGGCAAACGGCTCTTTCTGCCGCGTTTCGATGCGCGTTCCGGCGTTTACGAAATGGTTGCCATCGAAGACATCAAGCGGGATTTGCTGCCGGGTAAATACGGAATTCCTGAACCGTTGCCGTCCCTACCGGCTGCGGACACGGGTCTTCTTGCTTCCCAAATGTTGTTTCTGGTTCCGGCGGTCGCCTGTGACCGCAATGGATGCCGGCTGGGACGCGGCGGCGGATATTATGACCGGCTGCTGGCCAAAGTTCAGTTGCCGCCGGTGGCGGTGATCTACTCCTGCCAGGTATCAGAAACACCATTGCCCGGCACGGAACACGATACACCGGTCAGGTGGATCGTGACTGAAAGGGAAGTCATTGATACAGCAGGGAATAACGAATCAGGAGAAAGAAAATGATGTTGGAAATTTCGATTTCCGCTGCGGCCACTTTTGTGGTGACGCTGGTGGTGGTGCTGGGAATACAGCGCATCCGCCGCGATGCTGCTGGACGCAGTGCGGAAAAAATCCGTTCCGATGCAGAACGGGAAGCGGAGCATCTGCTCCGGGACGCCAGAATTTCAGCCAAAGGCGAAACCATAAAAATGCGCGAAGAGTGCGAAGCTGAACTCAAAGAACGCCGCCGCGAACAATCCAATGTGGAAAAACGTCTCGCCCAGCGGGAGGAACTGCTCGACCGCCGTGCCGATTCAATGGACGCCAAACTGAAAAATATCGAAAAGCAGGAGGCGGATATCGCCCAGTTGCGCGAAAGGATCTCCAACCGGGAACAGGAACTCAACCGCAGTATCTCCAGGCAGATTGATGAGCTTGAACGCATCAGCGGCTATTCCAGAGAGGAAGCAAGAGAAGTTCTGCTGGAAAAGTTGAAAAATGAAGTACGCAACGAGTCCGGTCTGGTCGTCCGCAATGTTCTCGAAGAGATCAAAGAACGCAGTGAAAAAGAGGCTCGCCGTATCCTTACCTACGCCATGCAGCGGTATGCTTCCGACTGCACCTACGAGCGAACGACTTCCACGATCCCATTGCCCAGCGATGAGATGAAAGGACGCATCATCGGCCGCGAAGGACGCAATATCCGTGCCATCGAAAGTGCCACCGGTGTCAGCATTCTGATCGATGATACTCCAGAAGCGGTGGTCATCAGCTGTTTCGACCCCGTCCGCAAAGAGATCGCCAGAAAACTTATGGAAAAACTTATCAGTGACGGACGCATCCATCCCACCCGCGTGGAAGAACTGGTCAAAAAGATCACCAAAGAGCAGGAGGAAGAACTCTTCCAGGCCGGTGAAGCTGCGGTTCTGGAAACCGGTATCCCCGGTGTTTCTCCGCAGATCATGAAAATGCTCGGCCGCCTGAAGTACCGTTACAGTTTCTCCCAGAATGTGTTGCAGCACTCTCTGGAAACAGCCTACTTCATGGGCATCATCGCCGCCGAGTTGGGATTGGATGAGAAAAAAGCCAAACGTATCGGCCTTTTCCACGACCTCGGCAAGGCCATCGACCACGAAGTCGAGGGACCCCATGCCCAGATCGGTGCCGATCTGCTGCGTAAGTACAATGAACCCAAAGATATCGTTCACGCTGTCGCCGCCCATCACGGCGAAGTGGAACCGGAATCGCTCTATGATATCCTCATCAATATCTGTGATACTCTGAGTGCTTCCCGTCCCGGCGCGCGCAGCGAAACTACGGAGCTGTATCTCAAACGTCTGGAACAGCTTGAGAGCATTGCCCATGACTTCCCCGGCGTGGAAAGCTGCTTTGCCCTGCAGGCCGGACGGGAGATCCGGGTAGTGGTCGTACCGGAAAAAGTCGGTGAAGGCGAAGCGCAGATGCTGGCCAAAGATATCTGTTCGCGCATTGAGAAAGAGATGACCTATCCCGGTCAAATCAAAGTAACCATCATCCGCGAAACCCGTTCCGTCGAGTACGCAAAGTAAATAATTCCCGGTAAAAAAATGGCAAAACACAGAATTGTCTGCCGGATCGACCTTGCCCAGCTGCGGAAAAATTTCGATTTTATCCGTAAATGTGCAAAAAACTGCCGTCTGATGCCGGTACTGAAATATGATGCTTACGGTATGGGGGCGCATGCCATCGGCAATGCCCTGAAAGATGCCGGGGCGTACCGTTTCGCAGCCGCGACACTTGACGAGGCTCTGGAACTGAAAAAATTGGGTCTGGATGTCCAGATACTCGGAGTGCTGCCGCCCTGGGAAATCCCGGAGGCGGTAGCCAATGATATCATCTGTCCGGTGGACAATCTGCAGGTGGCCAGAGATGTTTCCGCTGAAGCACAACGTCAGCGGAAGTGCGCCCGGATCGCCGTTAAACTGGACACCGGAATGGGACGGCTTGGAATCAAAGTGGATGATGCCATGACAGTGATCCCGGAGATCGTTGCTCTGCCCGCATTACAGAAAGATTCACTCTTTTCCCATTTTTCGACAGCCGCCCAGCCGGATATTTTCTTTGCCGGACTGCAGCTTGACCGTTTTATAAAAATCCGGGAACAGCTGGAACGTGCCGGCATAACTTTTCCCTTTTACCACCATGCCGCCGGGGATGCGATCGTCAAACTTCCCCGGGCGACCGAAGCTCCATTCAACCTTGCCCGGCCGGGCGGAATGATGTACGGGGATGATTTTTCCGGAGAGTGCCGTCAGATCATTGAATTGACCGCCCATGTCGGCGAGATCCGGCAGCTGCCGGCCGGTGCTTCAGTGGGATATTACCGGACATTCATCGCCAGCAAGCCGCTGAAAGCGGCCGTTTTGACGGCCGGATATGCGGATGGTATCCCGCTGGCCCTGAGCAATCGCGGCCGGGTGATCATCCGGGGGAAATCCTGTCCGATACTCGGACGTATTTCAATGGATTATACGGTAGTGGATGTTTCCGGAGTACCGGACGCCGCTGCCGGAGATGAAGCGGTTCTGCTCGGTAAGCGGCAGGATGCGGAAATAACCGTCGCCGAATGGGGACAGCTCAAAGGCACACACGGCCATGACATCTGGTGCGCGCTGGGACACCGGGTGAAACGGGAATATGCCGGGTAAGATCATGGACAGGGAAGTTTTGCTTCAAGCTCTTGCATCCGGCAAATCTGCCGCCGGTCTGACTGTTTCTCCGGTCAAACTGCGCCGGATAAAGTTGCGGGATTTCCGGCGGCGGCTGATTGCGGCCAAAGCGGAGATCTATGCGGCACTGGTGGCGGATATCAATCGCGATCAGGTTGAAACTCTGCTGGCAGAATTGCTTCCGCTGGTGCAGATCGCAAAATTTCTGGAAAAACATCTGCCCTCTTTAAGCAGATCCCGCCGCCTCTCCGGTTCGCTCAATACTTTTCCGGCGACCGCCAGACTCCACAGAGAACCTTACGGCAGGGTGCTGGTGATCTCCACCTGGAATTATCCGCTGCTGCTCTCTCTGGAACCGGTTCTGGGAGCTTTCGCTGCCGGAAACAAGGTGGTTTTGAAACTCTCTCCGCGTTCTCCGCACACCAATGAGGTGATTGTCAAGATACTGAAGTCGGTTTTCAGTTCTGATGAAATACTGACTGTGGGTACGGAATTGACTCTGGATGAGATACTGGATTTTCATTACGACTATATTTTCCTTACCGGCAACAGTGCCACCGGCAGAAAAGTCATGGCCAGAGCCGCTGCTGACCTGACTCCGTGTACAATGGAACTGGGCGGCAAAAATCCCTGTATCATCGCAGAAGGAGCCAATTTGCGCCTTGCCGCCCGACGGATCGCCTGGGGTAAATTTTTTAATGCCGGACAATCCTGCGCCGCCCCGGATTATCTGTTGGTCCAGCGAAGCATCAAAGATGAATTCATCAACCATCTTACCACTGAAATACGGCGGATGTACGGCGATAATCCGCTGGCTTCCGGAACTTTTACCGGAATGCCGGACGGAGATGCTTACCAGCGGATGATCGACCTGCTTTCCGAAGGACGGTTGATTTGCGGCGGCGACCGTTTCCCGCAGCAATTTGCCGTTGAACCGACAGTCATCGACCGCCTGCCGGTAAATTCCCGGCTTTTCAGCGAAGAAATTTTCGGTCCGGTACTGCCGGTAAAAGAGTTTGCCACCACCGAGGAGGTCATCTCCTCCCTTTCGCTCCTGGAGCGTCCGCTGGCGGCTTACTGTTTCGGCGGTTCAAGGGAGTTGAAAGATTTTCTCAAATACAATTTTTCCTGCGGTGCAATGGTTTTCAACGATGTATTGATCCACTTCTGCAATATGCATATGCCTTTCGGGGGAGTCGGGGCCAGCGGTTTCGGAGCTTATCACGGCATCCGGACTTTCACCACCTTTACCCACGAAAAACCGGTGATGATCCAATCCGGGTGGCTGGATATACCATTGCGTTATCCCCCCTGGCCCCGATTCATGCGGCGGCTGCTGGAATTTTTCACTTTACGGGGGTAAACGCGATGACAGGGAACCGGATTCTGGTTATTGCCGGTGCGACCGCTTCCGGAAAAAGTGCATTGGCACTGCAGGCTTCGGAAATACTCAACGGCGAAATTGTCTCGGTGGATTCCATGCAGCTCTACCGGGATCTGCCGATCGGCACCGCCCAGCCCTCTATTGCTGACCGGAATGCCATTGCCCATCATCTGACCGGGATCTACGAGTTATCAGAACGTTCTGAAGTTTTCCGCTTCTGTCAGGAAGCAGATGCGGCGATCGCCGGGATTTTCCGGCGGGGAAAAGTGCCGGTCCTCTGCGGTGGAACCGGACTTTACCTGAAAGCCCTGCTCTATGGGCTGGATGATCTGCCCGGTGACCGGGAACTGCGGGCGGAACTGGATGCCGAATACGATTCTGAAGCCGGAGAAAAACTGCTCCATGCCAGAATTTCAACTCTGGATCCGCAGGCGTTTGCCCGATGGAAAATGTGCCGCCGCCGACTGATACGCGCACTGGAAGTATTCCTGCTCACCGGGAAATCCATTATCGAATTGCAGCAGGGCAAACGGCAGACCCTGCGGTATGATACCGTGTCATTTGTCCTGGAACGGGACAATTCTCAGTTAAAAGAACGTATCGCCGCGCGTGCCGGCAAAATGCTTGAAAACGGTTGGATCGAAGAGACCAGAGCCGCTGTCGCCAAAGGACTTTTCTCCTCTCCGACTGCCCATCAGGCTCTGGGGTACCGGCAGGTCAATGATTTCATCAATGGCAGACTGACCCGCGAAGAATTGCTGCAGAAAATCGCCACCGCCACCTGGCAATATGCCCGTCGTCAACGGACATGGTTCCGGCATCAGCATCCGGAAGCCCGGATCATCGGAGATGACATCCGTACCATCTGCCGGGAATTTACCGCAAATCGCTGAAAACACTCCGCCGAATGATCGAAGACCGATTTTTCTGCAAAAAATTAGCTCACTCTAATTGACAATCAGCTTTCCATGCGGTATATTATATCAAATCAAATTATTCAACGATAGAGATCGGAAGTTTTCAGACGGCTGCCTCACGGAAAAGAAGAGGTTGACCGGTGGAAATTCCGGTTGTTTGGCAACAGATGGAGGTTTTTGACCATGCTGAAAAAATTCCGGATCGCTCTTGCCGGAAATCCGAATTGCGGCAAGACCTGTATATTCAATTCCCTTACCGGTTCACGCCAGCATGTCGGCAATTATCCGGGGGTCACGGTGGAAAGTAAATCCGGCAAATTCACCCTGGATGATATGGAGATCGAATTGATCGACCTGCCCGGAGTTTATTCGCTGTCCAGCTCCTCGCCGGAGGAAGCGGTGGTATTCCGGGAACTGACTCAACCGGGTATCGATCTGATCGTCAATGTGATAGACTCGACTATTCCCCGGCGCAGTCTGTATCTGACCACCCAGCTGGCTGAACTGCACATCCCGATGATGCTGGCATTCAATATGAGTGATGATGCCCGGAAAAAGGGTTTGAATTTCAATATTGCCAAACTGGAGACCTACTTTGGTTCTCCGATCGTCCAGACGGTCGGCAATACCGCTTCCGGGGTGCGGGTTTTGAAAGAAAAGCTCTCCTCCGAACTCCACAATCTGGCCGATCACGGCGTGCCGATGCTCTCTTACGGCGGGGATATCGATGAAGCGATAAATGAAGTATCCGCCAAAATAGATTCGCTCGACATCAGTGAATACCGGCATATCCCGTCACGTTTTTTCGCCATTAAACTGCTGGAAAAAGATTCCTGTGTAATGCAGATAGAGGCATTCAAACCGGTGTGGGATACCGTCGATGAGCAGATCCGCCACCTGCTGGATAAACATGCTATCGAAGCGGACACATTCATGGCCGACCGCCGGTATGCGATGCTCGCCGGAGCCTGCCGGGACACCATATCCAGCACCAATGAAAAAAGACGGGAGATCTCGGATAAAATCGATCTGGTGATGACCAATAAGTTTCTGGGATTTCCGCTGTTTCTGGGAATAATGTATGCCACATTCTGGTTCACATTCATCTGTGCTGCCCCGTTGATGGGGTATATTGAAGAGTTTTTCTCCTGGCTGGGCGGCATTACCGGAGCGTTGTGGTCTCCGCAGACCCTGCCGTACTTGCGCAGTCTGGTGATCGACGGGATCATCTCCGGGGTGGGCGGAGTGATCGTATTTCTGCCCAATATTCTCTTTCTCTTTTTCGCCATTGCCATTCTTGAAGAATCCGGTTACATGTCCCGGGCGGCCTTTGTGATGGACGGGGTGATGCGCCGTTTCGGCTTGCAGGGAAAATCTTTTGTTCCGCTGGTACTTGGTTTCGGTTGTACGGTACCGGCGATCCTGGCGACCCGCACTATCGAATCGGAGCGTGACCGTAAAATCACCATCATGGTGCTGCCGCTGATGAGCTGCGGTGCGCGGCTGCCGATTTATGCGCTGATCATTCCGGCGTTTTTTGCGGAAAAATATCAGGCATTCACCATGTGGCTCATTTACTTGATCGGTGTTATCATCGCTCTGATCGGCGCCCGGTTGATGAAGTCAACTTTGTTCCGGGGAGATGGTGAAGTTTATTTGATGGAACTTCCCCCCTACCGGATGCCGACACTGAAAAGTCTGATATTTCACATGTGGGACCGGGGAAAAATGTATCTGCAGAAAGCCGGTACGATCATCCTGCTGACCAGTATAATCCTTTACATCTGCAATACTTATCCGGAAAAAAGTGAATTTTCCCGTGATTATGACACCATGATAACCGCCGTTGACGGTGATGCAGAAAAGGTAACTGTTCTGGAAAATGAAAAGCGGGCGGAAATTATGGAATATACCATTTCCGGCCGGGTGGGCAAAGCTCTTGAACCGCTTTTCCAGCCGGTTGGTTTTGACTGGAAGATCACCACTGCGGCCATCAGCGCACTGACCGCCAAAGAGGTTTTTGTCGCCCAGATGGGAATCCTTTACAGCGAAGGTGAAGCCGGGGAAGAGTCCGAAGGTCTGCGGGCCAAGCTGGTAAAAAATTACACCCCGCTGCAGGCATTCTGCATTATGCTCTTCTGTCTGCTGACCATCCCATGTCTGGCAACACTGGCAGTTATAAGACGGGAATTGAACTCCTGGAAAATGGCTCTGCTGGAAGCCGGAGGCCTCTTTCTTCTGGCCTACACCCTGACCTTCATCGTCTATCAGGCAGGATCTCTGTTGAATATCGGCACCAAACTGCTGTAAAACTGGATTTGCGATCCCCGCATTCGGGCAAACCTGAAGCGGGGATTTTTATTTCCCGGCACCTGCGGTCAATTCTGCTGAAACTGCCGGGCGATATTTACCGCCGCCATCGGATCGGCAGCGTAGTATGCCCCGATAGAATCAGCAAACTGCTGATCGACTACCGCCCCGCCGACAATAAAGTGCAGATGCTCCATTCCCCGGCTGCGGGCCAATTCGACCGTTTCCCGCATAGCCCCCATCGTCGTAGTCATCAGCGCAGAAAGACCGATCAGACAGGCTGAATGTTTTTCCGCCGCTTCCAGAATGAGTTCCGGCGGCACATCTTTACCCAGATCAATGACCTCAAAGCCGTAATTACGCAACACTACGGCCACAATATTTTTCCCGATATCGTGAATATCGCCTTTGACCGTAGCGAGGATGAATTTCACCTTTTGCTGTTCTGAATCGTTCCCGGATGCCAGCAGAGGTTCCAGACAGGCAGCCGCCCGGCTCATAGCTTCTGCTCCGGAGATCAACTGCGGCAGAAAGAAGGTTTTTTGTTCATAACGTTTCCCGACTTCATTGATTGCCGGGATAAGCAATTCATTGAGAATATCCTGCGGCGTCATCCCCGAACTTAAAACGGCATCGATCCTCTCCGGAATGCGTTCAGTTTCTCCGCGCAGCACCGATAGTTTCAAGGCTTCGGCCGGAGAAATCTTCTCTGCCGCAGCCGGGACCGCACCAGCGGAAACCGAGACTGCCGCCAGATAAGCACTCATATTGGCATCGCGTTCACAAAGGGCATCTCCGGCCAGCACCATTGCCATCAATTCCGGAAACAGCGGATTGGCGATCGCCGCAGTCAACCCCCGGCCCATTGCCATCCCCAGAAAAGTACGGTTGATCAGGGCGCGGTCGGGCAAACCGAAACTGACATTGGACAAACCGCAGACCGTATGCAAACCGCGCATCTCGCAGGCGGAAATCACCTCCAGAGCCGTTTTTGCCGCCTGCGGTTCAGAAGCGACCGCCATAATCAGAGCATCGACACAGATATCCCCGGCAGTGTAACCGTAATCAGATGCCGCCGAGATGATCCGGTCAACCACCAGCATTCTTTCGGCAGCTGAACCGGGGATACCCGCATCGGTCAGCGGCAGAGCCACCAGCATGGCTCCATATCTGGCTGCGATGGGCAGAATCTTTTCCAAACGGTTTTTTTCTGCAGAAATGCTGTTGAAAAGAGCACGGCCGGGATAAAGCCGCAAGGCAGCTTCGACAGCTTCCGGATCGGTGGAGTCAATGCATAACGGCAACGGAGAACTTTTGGCCAGCATGGCAACCGCACGACGCATCATTCCGGCTTCATCGATCCCGGCAAGTCCCATATTCACATCCAACACCTGCGCTCCGGCACTGTTCTGCTGAATGGCAAAATCCATGACCATATCCAGCTTGCCTTCCCGCAGTTGAGCTTGAAAAGCCTTTTTCCCGGTGGGATTGATCCTTTCACCGATAACGGTGAATTTACTGCCGAATTGCCAGATGCCGGAGGCCGAGGAGATCACACTTGAACAAATGGGGATTTCTGCCGGAGGAGAACAGAGTTTCACCTGCCGGGCAAGTGCAGCGATATGTTCCGGAGTAGTACCGCAACAGCCGCCGAGCAGTACGGCCCCGGCCGAAATCAACGCCTGGGCGCAACCGGCAAAAGTTCTGTCATCCATCGAAAAAACAGTTTTACCATCAACCAGCCGGGGCAGTCCGGCATTGGGCTTGGCTACCAGCGGGACACGGGCATAAGGACGCATTTCTGCGATGATCTGAGCCATTTCCTCCGGCCCGGTGGAACAGTTGCAGCCGAAAGCATCCGCCCCGAGAGCCTGAAGCGCGACCAGAGCTGATTGCGGCGAATTTCCGGTCAGGGTGCGCCGGGAGCTGTCAAAGGTCATCGTCACGATCACCGGCAAATCCGGAGCCGCTTCCCGGACACCGATGAGGGCGGCCCGTGCCTCCTGCAGATCCATCATGGTTTCAATGGCAAAACCATCGACTCCGCCGTCAGCCAGAGCCTGAGCAGTTTCCCGGAAAATAGCGACAGCTTCTTCAAAAGGCAGATCACCGAATGGTTCGACAAACCTGCCGGTAGGAGCGATATCTCCGAAAACCATCGCCCGGCTTCCGGCATTCTTTTTGGAGATGCGGGCCAGAGTGGAAACGATACCGGCAAGTTCAGAATGCAGACCGAATTCGGCAAGTTTGCAGCGGTTGCCGCCGAAAGTGGGGGCATAAACGATATTACTGCCGGATCGGATGTAGGAGTTGTGGATATCGCAGATAACTTCCGGATGTTCGGAAACCCACAATTCCGGACAGACCCCGCCGGGCATACCGCGTTTGATCAATTCAGTACCGGTGGCTCCGTCAAGAATGAGGAAACCGGATTCACAACGTTTTTTAAATTCATTTCTGGTCATAATTCACCTTACTCCGGCCAAAGCAGTAACCGACTTTTCCGGGATCATAAAAAATTTATCGTTCAAAACCATATCCAATTTTTCCAACTGCAATGAAGAAAAGAAAAATTTCTGCACCTCCAGCGGCATATCGCCGTATCCGGGGGAAAAACGCCGTTTATCCAACCGCAGATTGCGCCGGAGCAGCTCTCCGGCAGCCAAAGCCTGCAGCATATCCATCGCCCCATCGGCACACTCCCCGGCAACAGCATCGTAAACTGCCCGGGCAGAAACCATTTCCAGTGAATCGCGCGTTTCCGTCACGGCTTTTCCGACTGTGACCGCACCGCACCAGAGGAAAGAGATATCACGGTTTTTCCGGGAGAAATCACCTCCGGGAATGCTGGAACCGTCAGCCAGAATAATCGCTTCATCCGTTACCGCCGTCACCGGAAATATCTGCCATCTCCCCCGGGGACGGCACAAGCGGAATGCTTCCAGAGCATATCTTTGGAAACGGCAGGCGGCCGCGGGATCGACTTGAGTTTTAGTCAGATGCCCGCCCAGACGGAGAAATATCTCCTTTCCCGGAAAAGGGACATTGAGTTCAGGATAATCCACGATTTTCCTCCGGCACAGCTGACAGTAAAGAAACTTCTCCGGCACTCAATTCCCGGAATTTACCGGGTGGCAGATCACCGAGGGCAACCGGACCGATCTTTATGCGGATCAACCTGACCGTCGGCGCACCGCAAGCGGCAGTCAGCCGACGGATCTCCCGCTTTTTTCCCTCGTTGAGGATGAATCGATAACAATTTTTTCCGACTTCCTCTACGGAGTGGACCTTGAGCAGATCCCCGGCATCGGAGATGCCGGTACGCATACATTCAAGATCGGCCGGCAAAAGCGGGGAAGCAGTGTGTACGATATAGGTTTTCAAAACTCCGTAACGTGGATGGGTGAGATGATTGATAAACTCCCCGTCATTGGAAAAGATGATAGCTCCCTCGCTGTCTTTATCCAGACGTCCGGCGGAAACGAGCCGTTCCGGAATAGATGTGAGCAGATCCAGAGCCAGCTTTCCGGCATGTTTGTCGGCACTGCTGCACACATAACCGCGAGGCTTGTGCAAAAGGATATAACGTAAATTTGTTTCCGGTTCCAGTAAAACCGAATCAAGCATAACGCGGTCATCCGGCGATATCCGGCGGGCCGGATCAGATACAGACATTCCGTTTACCGTGACATGCCCCTGCCGAATAAGTTTCTCCGCCTGCCGCCGGGATGCGGCCCCGGAAGAGGCAATAAATTTGACCAGATTGACCATTGATTACCCGGTTTCAGAAAAGTTGTTGAAAAATAATGTTTGACATGAATATAAAATAACACCATTAAAGGCGATGTGCAAGTTTGCATTGTCATAAAGAGGTGGTATATTAGGTTTATTAAGTTTTGGAAAGGATATTTATGGACGGGAAATTGTATTTGGTCAGCACACCGATAGGTAATCTGGAAGATATCACCTTGAGAGCGTTGCGGGTATTGAAAGAGGTTGATCTGATCGCTGCGGAAGATACGCGGCACACGCGGCAGCTTTTGAGTCACTTTGATATCCATGCGAAATTGGAAAGCTGTCATGCATTCAATGAGCATGGCAAGGTGGAAAGTCTGATAAATTTTGTCCGTAACGGCGGTTCACTGGCACTGGTGTCGGATGCCGGTACTCCGTCGGTGGCAGATCCGGGCTTTCTGCTGGTACGCACAGCTCTGGCCTCCGGGATCGAACCGGTGGTGATACCGGGGGTATCGGCATTGACATTTTCGGTGACCGCATCGGGATTACCGGTGGATAAATTTGCGTTCTGGGGTTTTGCTCCGGTGAAACCGGGAAAACGCGGCAAATTTCTGGCGGGATTGATTGCGGACAAGCGGACAGGATTCTTTTTTGAATCGCCATTCCGGATCGGCAGAACGTTGAAGGAACTGGCGGAATTGTCACCGGATTCTCAGGTGGCGGTGATCCGGGAAGCAACCAAAGTGCATGAAGAAGTTTTAAGGGGCAAGGCCAAAGAAGTGGCAGAATTGAAAAAGGAGTGGAAAGGCGAAATAGTTGTGGGAGTCCACCCGGCCGGAACAGTTGATGACGATGAATAAAGATTTTCGTTCCTGCTGACGGAGTGCGGATCGTCCACAAAAAAAAGGGCGGCTGCCAGTCAGAACCGACCGGGACATACGCTTTTTTTATGCCCGTGTTATGGACGGGGGCGGGCCTTGCGGGCGTCGCTCGTTCGGTCACGTACAACAGTACGTTCCCTCGTTCGCTCCTGGCAAAACCCGCCGCCTCATACTCCGGGCATAAAAAAAAGAAAGCTGGGGGTTACTCGCGGCGACACGACGTACAGTAAGCTCAAAAGAGAGCCCGATGCAAATATTGTTCCGAGAAGAACCAGCTTTCTGGGAGAGAATATATATCTTTGCCCCCGGAAATTCAAGTAAAGAAGATAAAAAAGGCAAAAGAAAGTTGAAAAACAGCTGCAAAGCGATTATTTTTTATAAAAATGCAAGGTAAACGGAGGGAATCAAGGTGCAGGAAATAAGAATAAAGGTGTTGGAAGGCTGCCGGGAGTTGTTTCCGGCCAAGGCGCATGAGGATGATGCGGCATATGATCTGCGTTCACGGGTGGATATGATGTTGATTCCGGGGAAAAGCACACTGGTACCGGCGGGGTTCATGCTGGAATTACCGGTGGGATATGAAGCGCAGATACGGCCGCGCAGCGGTTTGGCGTTGAAGCACAGTTTGATGCTGACCAATTCTCCCGGTACGATAGATGCCGGTTACCGGGGTGAAGTCGGAGTGATCATGTACAATGCCGGAGAAAAAGATTTTGAGATAAAAAGGGGAGACCGGATAGCGCAGATGGTGATTGCCAAACTGCCGGAAGTAAAATTGGTGGAGGCATTGGAACTGAGTGAATCCGGTCGCGGGACCGGAGGATTCGGCAGTACCGGGAAAAAGTAAGCAGCAAGGGAGAAACATGATGAAAAAATTGATGGTATTGATGGTGATGGTGTACGCGACCTGGATGCTGGCCGCCGGGAACAGAGTTCTGCCGCTGCCGCAGAAAAGGGGCGGAATGAGTTTACGCGAAGCATTGGATAAGCGGCATACAGTAAGAAGTTTTCAGAAAAAAGAGTTGACCGCGCAGCAGCTGGCGGATATGCTGTGGAGTGCAAACGGGATCAACCGGGAAAACGGCAAAAGGACAGCCCCGAGCGCATTGGACAAACGCGAAGTACTGATCTATGCGGCATTGCCGGACGGAGTGTATCTTTATGATCCGGAACTGCATTTGAGCAAGCAGATACTGCCGAAAATAAGCAGTGCGGATGTAAGAAAATATTGCGGGAAATATGATGCACCGTGTTATTTGATCCTGGTTCCGGATAAGAACAGACAACCCAGAGAGATCTTTGCGGCAGTGGATACCGGATACGTAAGTCAGAATATCTATCTGGCGGCGCAGATCAATGGTCTGGGAACCTGTGCGATGGGTTCGATAGTTGACCGGGAAAAGTTGATCAGGGAGCTTAATACGGGAAAAAATGTTCCGCTTCTGGTGCATCCGGTGGGGATTCCGCGTTAAAGAGGCCTTGAGTTTGCGGAAAATCAACGTATATTGATGTACAGAAAGCCGAGAGAGGAGAAAGATCATGGATAAAAAAGAAGTGGAACAGCTGCAATCTGAATTGCAGAAAGTGACCGGCCCGCTGCAGGCGGTGCGGGATGAAACAGGCCGGATCGTAGCCGGACAGCGGGAACTGGTTGACCGACTGCTTCTGGCATTGATCGCCGATGGACATGTCCTGCTCGAAGGTGTCCCCGGATTGGCAAAAACCTTGACGGTAAAGACTTTGGCCAACACTCTATCCGGCACATTCTCCCGGCTGCAATTTACCCCCGACCTGCTGCCGGCAGATGTGATCGGCACGAGGATCTACAATGCGGCGCAGGGAACGTTTTCCACCAATATCGGCCCGGTGAATGCCAATATCGTACTGGCAGATGAAATCAACCGGGCCCCGGCCAAAGTGCAGAGTGCGCTTCTGGAAGCAATGCAGGAAAAGCAGCTGACCATCGCCGGTGAAAAATTTGCCCTGCCGGCTCCATTCATGGTGCTGGCAACGCAAAATCCGATTGAGCAGGAGGGCACATATCCGTTGCCGGAGGCACAGCTTGACCGGTTCATGTTCAAATTAAAAGTCGATTATCCGTCGCGCAATGAAGAGTTGGCGGTAGTCGAAAGGATGGCACACCCGGCCCCGCCGCCGGAGAGCATGACCGTAGCCAAACTGGATGATATCGTCGCCGCGCGGCAACTGGTTGACCGGATATATATGGACGAAAAAATAGTGGAATATATTCTGGATATCATCATCGCCACCCGTCCGGGACAACAGCAGCAGTTGTCAGAAAGGCAGAAAGATGTAGATTTACGGGAATTGCCGCAGCTGATCTCTTTCGGTTCTTCCCCCCGGGGATCGATCTCGCTGGCACTGGCAGCCAAAGCGTATGCATTACTGCAGGGCAGAGCGTATGTATTGCCGCAGGATGTCAAACTTCTGGCCCCGGATGTGCTGCGTCACCGACTGGTACTGTCGTATGAAGCGGAAGCGGAAAATATAGATGCGGATATGATAATCCAGAGGATATTGGCAGCTTTGCGGACTCCGTAAAAAAGAGTGTTTTTGGAGAAAAGATCATGCAGGCGGCAGAATTGGCCAATCAGATAAGATTGCTGGAGATCCGGACGGATCATCTGGTTGAAGAGATCACCGGAGGGGCATACCGCAGCGTATTCAAAGGACACGGGATCGAATTCGATGAAGTGCGCGAATACACTCCGGATGATGATGTGCGGCTGATCGACTGGAATGTTTCAGCGCGCATGGGCAGTGCATACGTCAAAAAGTTCGTGGAAGAACGGGAATTGACGGTGATGCTGCTGGTCGATCTTTCGGCCTCCGGAGCCTTTGGTTCCACCGGCAAAAGCAAACGTCAGACGGCGGCGGAACTGGCGGCATTGCTGGCATTCAGTGCCGGAAAAAACGGTGACAAAGTCGGTTTGCTGCTGTTCACTGACCGCGTGGAATTGTATCTGCCGCCGCGTTCCGGCCGCACTCATGCCCTGCGGATGATCCGGGAGATGCTGGCATTTGAACCATCCGGAATAAAAACCGACATCGCCGGAGCGTTGAAAGAGACCGCACAGCTGATGAAAAAGCGGGGAGTGGTATTTTTGTTGAGCGATCTGCTCGAACCGGAAAAATTCTCCCGCGAATTACGGCTGCTCAAAGCCCGGCAGGATGTGGTGGCGATCAATCTGAATGACCCGGCCGAATTGGAATTTCCGTTGAAAAATGCAGTGACATTCATCGATTCGGAAAGCGGGGAGATCGTGGAATATTCCGGCAACCGCCAAAAAGTCAGTGCCGCTTTTAAAGAGATCCGGGAAGAAAAAACAGCCGTCTGCCGCCGGGCCGGAGTGGATTTGATCGATGTGCAATGCGGTAAGGATGTTCTTAAACCGTTGATCGGATTTTTTGCAGAACGGAAAAAGCGGATGAGGTGAAAAGTGATGAAAAAATTCATTTCCGGACTGATAATCGCCATTGTGGTCATCTTGGCTGCCGCCGTTTCCGGATACTTGAAATCCATGATATGGCCTGGAGCTGCCGAGATCCCGCCGGCAGCTGCAATCCTGCCGGAAAAACTTGCCCCCGGAGAAGAGGCGGAATACCGCTTTGAAGTGAGTTTGCCGCTGGATATGAAGATCACCGGATGCCGTTTCGAGGGAGAAAAGGTATTGCCGATGCCGCCGGAAACAGAGTTTTCAGCGTGGCACTGGGACCGGGCGGTGTGGTCGGTGAAAGGCAAGTTCAGAATACTGGAGGCCGGAAAACTGCCGGCAGCAAAAATCAACTTCACCGCAGAAAACCGGCTGCTGAAAGGGGAAAAAGAGTTTTCAGTGGATATCCCGGCTCTGACGATCGAAAATATCCCGGAAAACCGCCGGGGCGAAAAGCTGCTGCTGGCCCCCGGAGCCGGAGAAAACGGAGCTGATACCGGTACAAAAAGAACCTTTTACCGGAATTGGAAATTCTGGACGGTGTTGGCGGCGATGGTCGTGCTTCTGTCCGTTGCGGTGTGGTTCCTGCGACGGCGCAGAGCTGCAATACTGGCGGCCCTGCCGCTGGATGAAAAAACCATCCGGGAGATAAGAGAACTCAATGATCTGGTAAGAAGCGGTAAAATGCGGATCGCTGATGGTGTGGCCGGATTGAGCGATATCATCCGCGATTATCTGGAAAAACGTTTTGCCATACCGGTCACACGCCGGACAACCGATGAATTCATCCGGGATCTGGCCCGGGCGGATATGCTGCTGCCGCGCAGTGAAAAAATATTTCTGACCGGCTTTATGAACAGTGCCGATCTGATCAAATTCGCCGGCAGGGAAGCCGGAAGCGAAATGGTTGACAACGCCGCAAATCAGGCGGTAGAACTGGTGCGGGTCACCACGATCCATGAGGAGAAAAAATCATGATATCCCTGCAATATCCCTGGGCATTGACCGCATTGCTGATTCCGGCGGCAATATTGATCATCATGCTGTACCGGAAGCGTCCGGCGGTAAACATTTCCACGATTCTGCCGGTCAGACGTTCCGGTTCAGTCAGACGCCGCCGCCTGGCCTGGCAGGAGATCATACTGCTGCTGGGAATGGTTCTGCTCTCTGTTGCGCTGGCCGGTCCCCGCCGACCGCTTGGCAGCCGGATAATTCGCGGCGAAGGAGTGGATATCATTCTGGCCCTTGATATGTCGCAATCCATGAGCTGCTACGACCGCCCCGAAGGAATGAGCGAAAGCAAATTCGCGGAAAATATCAGTTCCGGCGCTTTGAACAACCGTCTGGAAAGTGCAAAAAATGAGATACGCCGTTTTATCGCATCCCGTCCGAATGACCGGATCGGTCTGATCGGTTTTGCCGATCTGGCTTACAGCTTCGTACCGCCGACTCTGGATCATGCGCTGCTGCTGGAACGCTTAAAGAGCCTTGCTCCGGGAGAACTGGGCAACGCCACCGGGATCGCTTCGCCCATCGGCAGTGCCGCCAAACGCTTGCAGAATGCCCCTTCCCCCCGCCGGATACTGGTGCTTTTCACCGACGGAGCCAATACTGCCGACAACCGCCTCACTCCGCAGGCAGCCGCCGAAGCAGCTAAAGAATTCAATGTCATCATCCATACCATCGGCATCGGTTCGCGCAATACTTACGCCATCCAGTACGGACGGCTGCTGCCGGTTCAGAGCGATCTGGATACCAAACTGCTGCAGGAACTCTCCCGGATCACCGGCGGAACGTTTTTCACCGCTGCCGATTCAGAAGGTATGAAACAGGTAATGAATGAGATCAACGCTCTGGAAAAGACCGATCACCGGGCTCCGCAGCCTGATGCTTACCGGGAGTACGCCCCGGTCATCGCTCTGGCCGGAGCCATGCTGCTGTTATTCGGGATCATCACTTCATCAGTAATAAAAGTTCATCTGCCGTAAATATCCTTGAAACAGGGTGAAGTGAGTGGATAATCCAGCCTTTTTCCGCTTGAAAAAAGTTGATTTGTGATGTATATTAAGCCAATGGTATAATATACACTAATTTCATGTGGAGAAAAAACACTATGCGTTACATCGATCAATTTATGGCGGCATTTCCTTTTGAGGGGTTGACTTTCGATGATATTTCACTGGTCACTCAATATTCGGACTTTCTGCCCCACGATACAGATGTGAGTACTTACTTTTCGCGTAATATCAAGCTGAATATTCCCTTTATCAGTGCTGCAATGGATACTGTCACCGAGAGCGAAATGGCTATCGCGATGGCCCGTCTGGGCGGTATCGGCGTGATCCACAAAAACCTCACTCCGGAGCGTCAGGCCGAAGAGGTGCGGAAAGTCAAACTGTATCTCAACGGAGTCATCCATACTCCGGCAGTATTCTCCCCCGATCAGACGGTGGCCGAGATGCTTGCGGAGAAAAAACGCAGGAAATACTCCTTCTCCGGCTTCCCCATCGTGGATAAAGACGGAAAACTGGTCGGCATCATCACCAGCAGAGATATCAAATTTCTCACTGATTACAATATCAAAATCAGCGAAGTGATGACCAAATCCCCGATCGCCTCGCCCACCGGCACCGCGATCGCCGATGCCTACCAGATCATGCTTAAAAACAAGGTCGGCAAACTGCCGATGATCGATGCAGACGGCAAACTCACCGGACTTTTCAGCTTCCTCGATGTCCGTACGCTGATTGCCGGAGATGAACCTGGTTACAACCGCGATTCCCGCCACCAGCTGCGGGTGGCCGCCGCCATCAGTCCCTACGACGAAGCACGCGCTGATGCACTGGTCAATGCCGGAGTCGATGCGCTGGTCATCGATACTGCTCACGGAGATTCCAAAGGGGTGATCGAAACGGTCAGCCTCTTCAAAGACCGTTTCGGCAGCAAAGTTGATATCGTAGCCGGTAATATTGCCACTGCCGAGGGTGCCAAAGCTCTTGTGGATGCCGGAGCTGACGGAGTCAAAGTCGGTATCGGACCGGGTTCTATTTGTTCCACAAGGGTGGTTGCCGGTGTCGGAGTGCCGCAGGTTTCCGCAGTTTACGCGGTCCGCAGTGCAGTACCGGCCGATATTCCGGTGATCGCCGACGGCGGTATCAAACAGACCGGTGATGTGGCCAAAGCTATTGCAGTCGGTGCTTCCAGCGTGATGATGGGTTCCGCCCTGGCCGGTACCAGCGAAAGCAACGGTGAAGTCGTGCTGCATCAGGGCAGAAGTTACGTCACCTATCGCGGTATGGGTTCGCTTGAAGCCATGAAGTGCAACAAGGGCAGCCGTGAGCGTTACGGCCAGGATGATGTGGAAGATGACAATCAGCTCGTGCCGCAGGGCATCGAAGCGATGGTGCCGTTCCGGGGAGCTGTCCGCAATGTCATTCACCAGTTTGTCGGCGGCTTGCGTTACAGTCTGGGATACTGCGGTACCCGCACCATTGCCGAATTGCAGGAGAGAGCGAAAGTTGTCCGGGTCAGTGCCGCCGGTCTGCGGGAAGCTCACCCGCATGATGTGGTCATTACCAAAGATGCCCCCAATTATACTTCAAACTCCATCTGACCTATGAAAAAATTACTCTCATGGTTGCTGATTTGCGGCAGTTTTGCAGTTTTGACCGCAGCTGAAGTCCGGATCGCCGTCGTGGATATGGACCGGGTTTTCAAAGAGTATTACAAAAGCCGGATCGCTGAGGAGTTTCTCTCCCGGCAGGCCGAAGCCGCCCGGCTCTATATGGGACAGTTGAATTCTTCTCTGGAAGCTCTCCGGGCCGAGGCCCGCAAACTGGGAACCAATGCCCTCAACCGGGCCCTTACGGAAGAAGCTCAGAAAAAAGCCGCCGATGCCGCCGATGAAGCAATGGCAAAGGTTAAAGCCAAAGAGACTGAAATCTCTTTGTACACCAATGAGCGTCTGCGGGAATTGCGCCGTCTGGAACAGGAACGGCGCAGCGAAATCCTCGCTGATATCCGCCGGGAAGTCAGCCGGCGGGCCGCCGCGGAAAATTACGCCTTTGTACTGGACCTCTCCGGTAAAAGTGCCAATAATCTGCCGGTGGTGCTTGTCTATCCGAAAACCAACGATATCTCCGATGCAGTGATCCGGGAATTGAACCGTACCGCTGCCAAACCGGGCAATCAGGGAGTAAAGAAACCATGAAACAGATTTCCATGACCGCTGAAAAGATCGCTGAACTGGTAAAAGGTACCATTTCCGGTGATCCGCAAAGAGTTATCACCGGAATTTCCGGAATCAAAGATGCCGCAAAAGAGCATTTGAGCTTTGTCGGCAATAAAAAATATGAGGAACAGCTCACTACCACTGCGGCCGGAATCATTCTGGTCTGCAAGGATCTGGCCAACGCCCCCGCAAGTGACCGTACCCTGATCGTCTGCGACAATGTCGATCTGGCTTTTGCCAAGCTCTCCGCCCTTTTCGCAGAAGAACCCCCGGCCTTTGTCCCCGGTATCCATCCGTCTGCCGTAATTGCAGATGATGCAGTGATCGGTGAAAATGTCTGTATCGGTGCCAATGCGGTGGTTGAATCCGGAGCAGTAATCGCAGATAATGCCGTTATCAGCGCGTTGTGTTATGTCGGCCATGAAGCAAAAATCGGCAATGGCACGATCCTCTACCCCAACGTTACAGTTATGTACCGCTGTGAAGTCGGTGCCAAATGCATCATCCATCCCGGAGTGGTCATCGGAGCCGACGGATTCGGCTTTATCCCCGGCCCGCAGGGATTGGTAAAAGTACCGCAGACCGGTATCGTGGTTATCGGCAACGATGTGGAAATCGGTGCCAATACCACCATTGACCGCGCCCGCTTCGGCAAAACGGTGATCAAAGACAATGTCAAGATCGACGATCAGGTGATGATCGCGCATAATGTGGCAATCGGTGAGAGTTCCATTCTGGTCGCCCAAAGCGGTATAGCCGGCAGTGCGGAACTCGGTCGCGGAGTGATTCTCGCCGGCAAAGCCGGAATCAACGGTCACATCACCATCGGTGACGGATGTCAGATCGCCGGAACCAGTTCGGTGGTAAAAAGTCTGCCGCCCGGCCAGATCGCCATCGGTACTCCTGCCGAAACTCAGCGTGTATTTCTCGGCCGTCTGGCTCTGCCCAAAAAGTTCCAGAAACTGGAAGCCAAAATCAAAGAGTTGGAAGCCAAAATCAAAGAGCTTGCCAACTGATGCGGCAAAATTTTTACACTTCATTGACTATTACGGCGGCAATTTTTGCCGCCGTTTCCCTCTGTGGTGCCGATGAACTGCTGCTGGCCGCCAGACGGGGTGATGCAGCCAGTCAGTTGGCCCTCGGCGGAGAGTTTTTTTACGGCAGAAACCGTAACGCAAACCCTGCTCTGGCGTTGTACTGGTTCCGCCGCGCCGCCGACAACGGTCTGCCGGCAGCGCAATACAACTTCGGTTTATGTCTGCTCAAAGGCTGGGGATGTGAAAAAAATCCTGCCGCAGCTTTCCGTTATCTGCAGCAGGCGGCCGTCAACGGAGTGGACAAAGCGGCCATATACTATGCAGAATTACTTTTCGACGGAGTGGAAAGCGGCAATTTTGCCGGGGAGATGATCCCGGAAGTTGCTCCTGACCGGGAAAAAGCGTTGGATATTCTCCGCCGGAGTGCCGGGAACGGCAGCACGCAGGCGATGCTGCAGCTGGCCCGTTACCTTTTTACCGATGCGGTAAAACACGGCGATGAACTGTATCAGATGTTGAAAAACTATGTGGAAAAATCCGCTGATCCCGATCCGGAAGCTCTGGTCATTTATGCTGCCTGCGTCCGTTCCGGTATCGGCGGAAATATTCCCGATCCGCCGCTGGGAGTAAAAATTTTACGCCGCGCCGCCGTCAAACAGCATCCGGAAGCAATGGCGCAACTGGCAGAGATGCTTTTTAACGGCTTCGGCACCCCGGCTGATAAAGTTCAGGCGTTGGAACTCTATGACAAGGCCATCGCGCTCGGTTCGTCCAGAGCGATGACCGATCTGGGACAATTGAAACTGGCCGGCTACCACACCGCCCACGATCCGGCCGGAGCCTTTGACCTTTTTTCTGCGGCTGCGAAAAAAAATTATCCCCCGGCCATTCGCAAGCTGGGGGATTGTCACGCGCTGGGGATCGGCACATCCCGTAACCCGGACATGGCGATGAGTCTCTATCTCCGGGCCGCCGAAGCCGGCGATGCCGAAGCGATGTTCAAACTTGGCACATGTTACCGGGATGGAGAATGCACCGCCGCCGATCCGGCAAAAGCATTTTATTTTTTTCAGCTTGCCGCCCGGGCCGGTCACACCGGAGGTATCCGGGAAACCGGTAAAGCTCTGCTTGACGGCAGGGGGATAAAAAGTGACTTTGTTCAGGGCATGGAGCTGCTGCGCCGCGCCGCCGGACTCGGTGACAGCCAGGCGGTATTGCTTTTGCGGACGATGGAGTGACAGCCGGAATCTTTCAGTGCTTCCAGAGCCGGACACTCCCGGCGGATGAATGCACATTCACTGCGGCTGATCATATTTTCCAATGCGGCACTGATCTTTTCCAGTTTACTGCAGATCCTCACGGCCGCACCGGTCACACTCAACACCACCGGAACACACAAAGCAAAAAGAGCGATCACATTGCCGATGCTCATTCCTGCCACGCTCCACTGCCGAAAAGCCTTACTCCCCAATAGGCTTTCTGGCTTTTCCACCAGGACAGGCCGTCGGCCCGGATCAATTCATAAAACAATTCATCGGCCTCCTTGCGCGTCCATTCCGGCACCAGGTTGCGGTACAAATAATCATGTACCACCGCCCCCCGCAAGGTGCGCGGATCGACCTGCGGAGAGACCGTTGACCACAGAAAACGCGGCACACTGGCACCGTCACACTGAAATCCGACCGGAACGACTACTGTTTTGTCTCTGAATTCGACTTTAAGTTCTTCGGCAAGAGTGATGATATCGCCCTTGCTGTCAGCACTGTGAATATTCACCAGCATAACTTCATCCCTCCTGCCAGCTGATTTCCGGCAGAAGCGCGATAAGTTCTTCTGCGGAAAGTTCATGTAT
Source organism: Lentisphaeria bacterium (assembly GCA_017628235.1). Taxonomy (GTDB): domain Bacteria; phylum Verrucomicrobiota; class Lentisphaeria; order Victivallales; family Victivallaceae; genus UBA1784. The sequence goes on from JAGBZM010000031.1 coordinate 26,302, forward strand.
TTTTCCGGAAGTGAAATCTTCAAGCAGCGCATGGCATTTCTGCCAGACTGAATCGCGCCAGAGATTGAATGCCTGCGCTTCATGTTTCCACCGGCTGTCCGAACTTGACAAATAAGACAGGCAACTGTAACTGCTGTCATACCCCAGGCTTTGTGCCGTCATGTCCAGATGCTGCTGTACCGCATTTTCCAGAATGGCCAACCGTTCCTCCACACTCAATGCCGGAGCTTCCGGCCGTTCCAGACTCCACCCCTCCGGGATATCGCCCAACTGCTTTATCTCCATACTGACAGAATAACTCTGCCACACCGTCTTCCCCCGATGATCAGGCACATAGCACCAGGCATGCCCGTCCCAGATGCGGGCCGTACCGGTTTTCTCCTCCGGTGGAGCCGTGAATGTGGCATTGCGCGGCTGCAGGAAAACGGCTTCTCCGGCCCGCTGCGATGCCAGAGGATCGGCAAAGGCATTGCAAGCGTAAAGATACTCCCCGGAAACCGGGTCAAAATGAAATGTCTGCATAAAATAAACTCCTTAATATTTGATAAAAAAGCGCATGGTCAAAGCCGGCGGCTGTACGGTATCAGAACTGCCGTAAATGGGGTTGGAACGTGAAGCATCAAACCCCATCTGGCCGACATAACCATTCTCCGAAGTTACACCATTATCCCAGTTGAAGCCTTTTGAAGACCATGCCGGATCGTAAAGTGCACCATCCATGTTTTTATCGTACAACAGAGTGTTGGTGCGCCCCAAAATATTCGGCAGACCGGCATTTTTCACCGTTCCGGCGACCTCACTGCCCTCCGGGA
>JAGBZM010000032.1 GCA_017628235.1 Lentisphaeria bacterium
AGGGTAAAAATGGTGGGCGATGAGGGACTCGAACCCCCGACATTTTGCGTGTAAAGCAAACGCTCTAACCAACTGAGCTAATCGCCCCGGATTATGACTCCTGCTTAATATAATCCATCTTATGCAAAATATCAAGTGCCGCAACCGGATGATTGGATAAAACATTCAACATTGACCGCAATTCACCCCGCCGATAACCGGAAAAGTTTGCCGTTCGCACCGCAACGGGCAGAAAATTGCAGCAGAATATGGTGGCTGCCGGTAAATGACGGAGTAAATTCCCAAACCGGCAGCAGACGGCAATCCGGAAACAATAATTCCATTTCCGGACGGCAATCCGGATTTCTCAACAACAGTTCTCCGGAATTTCCCGGCTGCTTGTCCAGCAGTTCCAGTGCCAGTTGAACCGCTTTTACCCGGAGCCTGATGACCGCTGACAGTTCCGGAACCGCTTCGATGGTGCGGGCCAAGGCAAAATTCTCCTGCACCGTGAAACTTTCTGCTTCATATCCGGCACGGATCTCCGGCGGACAGGCCAATTCGCCCAGATCAGCACCGTTGTAAATTGCCCGGAAACGGCCGTGACGCTGACTCATCATCTCTTTTATACTGCTCATTTTCCCTCCTGATTATACTCTCTTTGCTCCCCGATCGCCGGAATCAATTTCTGTATTCCGCAATGGCAACTCTGCCGGGGATCGTCAACCGCTTTTTCTTGATTTGCCCGGATTGAGGATGTATATTATATCAGGTGACCGGCGTAGTTTGCGTGGTCACTTGTTTTACATTTTCCGGAGAAATATTATGGGATACAGAAAAATTGAACTCGGCCGTTACGATTTCGCCGGTTACGGCGCATTTGTGATGTATTCGGTCTGCTCACTGTCGATACCGCTGATGATCGTAGCCATCGGCAAAAGTCTCAACTTCCCGATGGATGACGGCGGCATGGCGGCCGGGGGAGTGCTGCATATGATCCGCAGCGTGGCGATGATGACCACTTTGCTCTCCTGCGGCTGGATATCCGCGTGGTTCGGCAAGCGCATCACGATGGGGGCAAGCATCATTATGATCGGTCTGGGAATGCTGTGCTGCGCTCTGGCTCCGGCATACTGGGTTTTGATCCCGTGTCTGCTGCTGGCCGGGCTGGGCGAGGGTATCAGCGAAGGTCTGCTGACTCCGTTTGTTCAGGATCTGCATCCGGATTCTCCGGAACGCTATGTGAATATCGCCCATTCATTCTGGTCTGTCGGTATCGTTATTGCGGTGCTGGTTGCCGGCGGATTGTTGACTCTGGGGGTGCATTGGCGGATCATTCTGGGGATATTCGGTATTCTCACGCTGCTGACCAGTCTGGGCTTTTTGTGGAAGGAAAATCCACGCGAACCCTATCCGGAAAGTTCGGCGGTTTCTGACTGGCAGGATGTTTTGCGCTGTACGGGAAAAATTGTGAAAGTTCCCCGTTTCTGGCGGTGCTGTCTGGCGATGTTTTTCGGTGCCGGGGCGGAATTCGGCTTGACTTTCTGGGCGGCGGCATACATTGAATTGACCTTCAATACCGGAGCGTGGATCGCCGGATTGGGGGTGGGGATGATCGCGCTTGGCATGTTTACCGGCCGGACTCTTTTCGGTTACTTTGCCAAGCCGCACTATCTGCGGTATATTCTGCTCTATGCGGCCGCTGCCACGATCCCGCTTACGCTCATTCTTGCCTTTTTACGTCCGGGACTGATGGCTCCGGCAATGCTTTTCACTCTGTTATTCATCCTGCTTTTTGCTTCCGGCATCGGCATTGCACCGTACTGGCCGACCATGCAGGTTTACGGGGTCAGCAATATGCCGGAACTGGATTCGACTCTGCTCTATGTCTACTTTTCCGCAATGGGAATACCCGGCTGCGGATTTTTCGCCTGGTTCATGGGGTTCATCGGGGACCGGTACGGTCTGTCCGGGGCAGTGATGGTGGTTCCGGCCTGTCTGGTGATCTTCATCGCCATACTGTTGTGGGAATGCTGGTTCTGCGCCCGCAAACCGGTTTCAGTGCCAGCAGAGTAGGATCATTGCCGCCGCTCCGCAGAGCATGGCGGTGATTTTCCAGCCGGTGATCTTCTCTTTGAGCAGAATTGCGCTCAGTATAAAGGTCACAATGAAGCTCATCTGGGCAGTCGGTAGCACGATGCTGGCCTTGGCTCCGGGGGCGTTGAGGGCGGCGATCATGAAAAAGAGGATACCCGCCACCAGAATTCCGGAAGCAATGCCATATTTGATCACCTGGGCATCCGGGCGGCAATATTTGCGTTCTTTGAGATAATAATATGCCAGTCCGGTAACGATCCACATCACTTCGATAAGGAAGTTGATCCCGTTGGGGGAAGCTCCGGACATCGGACCGTATTTGCAGGCCACCCCCAGTCCGGCCCGGAATACGCTGGCGGTCACGATCATAACTGCCGGCAGCAGCAGCTTTCCGCCGCCTTCGGATTTATTTTCCCGGCCGGGAAGAAAGGACAATACTGCCGCAATGGCAAGTGCCACCCCGAAATATTGATGCAGCATCAGCTTTTCATGAAAGATCAGCACCGAAAGCGGCACGACCAGTGCCAGATTCATCCGGTAGACAGTCGAACACACTCCGGCACTCATAAAGCTCATACTTTCGATCAGCAGAATATTGCCAACCGCAGAAAATACGCCGCAAATGATTCCCCATAACAGTGTCATCTGCCAATTTTCTCCGATCTTATCCGGCATAAAAGACATTACAATCGTACCGGTGATACCGATAAAGGTGATGAAAATTCCCCGGGAACGCTCTTTGCGCGCAAAATATTTGAAAAGCAGATCATTGAATGCAGTGCATCCAAGACAACAAAAAGTGTAAAACAGTGCCAATGCCATAATTACTAACTGAATCCCCAAAAATTTACCGGACAACTTTCTTAATATACCATCAACAGGCCGGATATACAATCATTGCGTAAAAATTATTTACGGTATTTTGACGGGGAAATACCATAAATACTCTTGAACCGGCGGGAAAAAACAAATTGATTGCTGACTCCGGCAATGTCGCAGATCTCCCCGATGGTATAATTGGTGTTTTTCAGCAGTTCCGCTGCATAAGCATACCTTTTCCGCAGCTGATAGTGATAGGGGGTGGTTCCGGTTTCCCGCTTGAAGTTGCGCTGGAAAGTACTTTTTGACCCGAACCCGGCAATTTTCGCCATCCGCTTGACATCGATCTCCTCCTGGTAAAGATTTTCCAGAGAAGAACAGAGTTGGGTTATCTGAAAATTACCGGAAAAATTTTTCTGCAGACTGCCCGGCGGTAATTGAGCCAGACAGTAGGTGGTCAATGCGATCCCGGTCAGCCGGAGCATCTCCGTATCCTGCAGTTGGTTGAATTTTTTGAATGAATCGATCAATGCATTGATTTCCGGAGTGATTTTCAAACGCAGAAAAGGGTTCCCGGTTTCAGCGGTCAGCGGATTTATCAGAAAATGGACATTGAGCTGGTTGATGACAGCGGTGGTTTTGGCAGAAAAATGAGTGTTGGGCGGAATAATATATATATATTCCGGCAAAAGCTGATAAAATTCTTTATTCACCGTGATGCCGCCACCGGAAATATCATGGTGATACAATCTCCAGAAGCGGGCAGTTAAATCTTTGTAACACCATTGTTTAGGAGTTATTCTGGTCAGATTTGCTCCAATCAGGTGAAACTGGAAAGAACTCTTTTTTGTCTTGACTTTTTTAGTCATGTTTTTGCCTTTTTATAATATAAAAACGGTTTGTAATAACTATATCACCGGATTATATTAAAATCAACAGGCGATAAAAATAATTTTACATTTTTTACCGGAGTTTTCATAAATATGTCAAAAGCACAATGGTTTACCCGGGCCCGTTTCGGGTTGTTCATCCACTGGGGATTATACACACTTCCCGGCCGGGGGGAATGGATATTTGCCCGGAGTGACTGGCAGCCGGGGGAGTATGAAAAATTAATGGAAAAATTCAATCCGTCAGGATTCGATCCGTATGAATGGGCGCGTCTGGCTAAAGCCGCCGGGATGAAATATGTGGTATTCACCACCAAACATCACGACGGATTCTGTATGTATGACAGCTGTTGTACAGAGTACAAAGTGACCAATACCGCTTACGGCAAAGATGTGCTGGCGATGCTGTTGGAGGCCTTCCGGGCGGAGGGGCTGCGGGTGGGACTTTACCACTCCCTGCCGGACTGGACCCATCCGGGATATGCTGATGAGGAGAGTCCGGAATATATCCGGCATCAACGTCTGCACACTCCGACTGCCGAAGAACACCGCGCTTTCTGTGATTACCTTTATAATCAGGTGGAATGCCTGATGACCCGGTACGGCAAAATCGATCTGCTCTTTTTCGACTACACCAGCCGGACCAAAAAAGGGATGGATTATTTTGATCGGAAACGGATTCTGGAAATGGTCTACCGTCACCAGCCGGATATACTGGTCAATGACCGTTTGACCTATGAAAAGGAGATCGATCTGGACTTCGATTACTACACCCCGGAAGTGGCGGTTATGAATCAGCCGCTGGAGGTTAAGGGCAAACCGGTGGCTTGGGAAAGTTGTGCCACGATCAATGGCTTCTGGGGACATGTGAATAATGCCGGCAAGTGCCGGGAATTGATCTCTCTGACCGGCGGTCTGGCCGGATGTGTGTCAGTTGACGGCAATCTGCTGCTCAATGTCGCTCCGGATGCCGAGGGCAGATTTTCTCCGGAAGCGACCGCCAGATTGACTGAACTTGCCCGGTGGTTCGAGAGCAACGGAGAATCGATCACCGGCTGCGGCAAAGCGGCATATCCGCCGCCATTCGGCAGTTGTTACACTGCCGCAGATAATATTCTCTACTGCCACTTGTTTTTTCCGCCGATCGGGGATATGATCCTGCCGCAGTTGAAAGGCAAAGTGGAATCGATTTCGCTTCTGCGTACCGGAGAAACTGTGGAGATCGTACCGTTGTGGGGATATGAATTGCTCAAAGAAGATGACTTGCGGATCCGTGTCCCGCTGGACGCGGTCGCCGGAGATGTTTTAAGAATTGTCCTGAAATAAATCAAGAAAGGAGATGGATCATGACAAAAGAAAAACAATTACTCTCCCGCAGGAGAGTAAAGCCGTGCGGCTTTACTCTGATAGAATTACTTGTTGTAATCGCGATCATCGCAATACTGGCAGCGATACTGCTGCCGGCACTCAACTCCGCCCGTGAGCGCGGCCGCGCCGCCAGCTGTATCAACAATCTCAAACAGATCAATACCGGAGCATTGGGGTATTGTAGCGATTACGATGATTTTCTGCTGCCGGCCGACAGCACCGCTTCTGGTGAGACCAGACTGCGCGGCCGCTGGGTGTTGACCGGCTGGAGTTATTTCACCGGCGGCGGAAAGTATAAGGAGGAATTCAGTGACAACAACAACCGGGTGGAAGACAATGATCCGATTTTCTGGTGCGATTCGTGGACTTGGAAAGCCAAAGGGAAAAACGATTCCTGGCTGTATCCCAACCATTCGGCATACAAGATCAATAAATGGCACGGTGAACATGGTGATACTTCCGGCGAAACTGCCATCGGGGGGATCAAAAAAGTTGTCAAAGTTAAAAATCCGTCAGATAAAATACAATTTACCGAAGGTTTGTCAACTACTACGACATGTCAGAAAAACGCTGGAAATAAATTTGCTGACATCGTAAATCTGCATGGCGGCAGAAGTGTATGGAATGAAACCAACAGCAACAGTTCTCTGACTGAAACTACCTGGGAACTGGCCAAAGCATCCGGCTGTACCGCAACCACCGGTTTTTATGACGGACATGTGGAAGCCAAGCCGGCAGACTATTTTACTGAAAAGCTCCACGATCAGATATTCTATCACTTCTTTATTTTGAAATAAACCTGAACGTAAAGGAAAATATCATGAAAATATTAAAGAAGATAGTATTATTTTCTGCGGTTGCACTTCCATTGCTGACTCTTTCCGCAGCGGAAGTGGTGATGAAAAAACTTGCACCGCCGACCCTTATCGACGGTATGCTGGAGGAAAAATGCTGGCAGGACGCTCCGTCTACCGGAGAATTTTTCAATCTGCACACTGCCAAGGCTCCGGCAGAAAAGACCGTTGCCAGATATTTCGCGGATGACAAAAACATTTATATCGGTTTTGAATGCTTTTTCAAGGATTACTCTTTCAAGGAAAAAGAGATCGCCACCGTTGCCAAAGAGTGGCCGATCATCGACCATGTGGAAGTATTCCTTGATCCGGGCAGCACCGGAGTATATTGTCATCTGATGCTGGCCGTGAATGGTAATACCCTGTACCAGAATGTTTCCGGTGCGGTCAAATACGGTATCCAGCTGCACAAAGACCGCTACACGGTGGAAATACAGATTCCTTTTGAATCTCTGAAAGTCGCTGTGACCGGCAGCAATATCTGGCGGATGAATCTCTGCCGGGCCAACCGGGCGGCCAAAGAGTGGTCATCATGGGCGAAACTGGAAAAAGGTACTTTCCATGATGTGGACAGCTTTTACCGGGTTTCCGGCATAACTGCCGATCTGGCTTCGCTTTTCCGGAAGCAGCGGCTGGGGAACAAAATGCTTTCTCTGACTGCCGACCGGATGATCTACAATGGTGTAAAGGAGATGAAACTCTCTGCTGAGATCAACACCCGCAAATCGTTGAAAAAGTGGTTCATCATCTGCCGGATCACCGACCGGGAGAATAAAAAGGTGTTTGATTCAGTCAGACAGCAGCCGGTATTTTTCACCAATGACATCACGATCCCGCTTACCGGTCTGGCTCCCGGACGTTATAAAATTCATGCGGAATTATTCAATGCCGACGGTCAGAGTGTGGATCAGAACAGCAAATCCTTCTGGATCGTACCTCCGGCCGGCAGATTGGGCAAAAAACGTTTGAGCGTTAAAAACAACAATCTCTATCTTGACGGTGAATTTTTCTTCTGGTGCGGCACGACCAAACTCAATGTCGTCCGCAAAAAGGATGCGGTTCTCTGGGGCAAAAAACGCAGCTGGCTGCCGCAGAGCAGGGAGGAATTCCGTGACCTTTATAAGAGTGTGCTGGATGATTATCAGGCTGCCGGATTCAACTGCATCAGCGACTTTTTAAGCGATTATCACGGCGAAACTGAAGAAAATCTGCTCAAATACGGCTGGATCCGTGCATGGGAAAGACCCTGGTTTGAAACGATGCGTAAATTGAATATTTCTGCCGGAGAGGTCAATGCCATGTTCGCTGAAAGGGGAATTTCGGTAATGCCGACCTGTGTCTATCTCTACGGAGATATCACCGATGAAAAAATCGACCGTTTTGTCGATAAGATGATCAAATTCCGGGAAGAGGACAATATTCAGTGCTGGCACACTTCGGATGAAACTGACGGCGAAATCGAGGGCAATTTGCTCCGGCACCGGCTTTACAAAGAGATCGATCCGTCCCGACTGACCTGGTTCAATGCCATCAACGGGGTCACTCAGAATATCGATGCGGCGGATATCATCTCCTCGGATCCTTATCCCATCCCGGTATCTTCGGTGAAAATGGTTTCCGCGCATGTTGACCGGCTGCGGAAAACAGTTGAGCCTTTCCCGGACAAAGCATGCATCGTCTATCTGCAGAATTTTGCCGGCGGCTTGAATTGGACCCGTCCTCCCACCCGGGCGGAAGTGACTGCGATGACCTTTCTGGCAATGAATCACGGTGCTGCCGGTATCAGTTATTTCGCCTTTTATTCTCCGGAGGACCGCGACGGGAAAAAACAGGACCCCGATGCATTTGCCGCCATGCCGGAAATAACTTCCGCACTGAAAGAACTTGCTCCGGTCTACCGGCTCGGCAAAACTCTCACCCGCACAATGGTCGGAGATATCGACCTCGGCATCTTTGAATATCAGAACCGGGTACTGGTATCCTGTGTCAATACCCTGCCGCAGGCGGTGAAAGGGGTGAAAATTCCGGTGCCGGTCAAAGCAGGTACAGCTGCAATTTACCGCAGTGACCGGCAGCCGGAGTTCAAAAACGGTATGCTGACACTGGATTTCAAGCCTTACGAAGTGCAATTGATATTCATCAACAAATAAGTCAATGGAGATATAAAATGAAAAAACTGTTGATCGCCTTATGTTTTACTGCAGCGGCAGCGGCATTCGCGGACATTGAAATAAAAATATCTGCCGATCCGGCTCTTCCGGCAGCCAATATTATTGCTCAAGAACCGAATATCGACTTTTCAGAGGGAATGAAGCACTGGAAAACCGAACAGGATGACGTATTCAGCATTGTTTCTCCGGAAGATCTTCCCGGCAAAAAAGCAGTATTTGTGAGCAAAAGTTCCAAAGGCGGCATGCGCCGCTATTTGAACCGCAAACTTTTTACTCCCGGCAAGTCCTACATCTGCACCTGCATGATCAAGCCGTCTGCCGATGCCACTGCCCGTACCACCGTCGGTTCGGGGCTGGGATTCAATGTCACTTATTGGGATAAAAGCTGGAAAAAAGGTGAAATCACCTATGCCCGGGGGCAGGGAAACGGTTCCTGGCAGCGGGTGGTCAGCAAACCGCTGGTCATCCATGATTGGATCAACCGGGTATCGCTTATGATGAATCTGGCCTACTCTCCCAAAGGCAGCGGTTATATTGCCGATCTGGCGATCATGGAAGCCGAAACTGTGTTGAAAATCGAAGTTTCCGCGCCGGAAAATATCCGTCAGATCAAAGTGGTGGATGATATGGACAGAACGCTTTTTGACAGCGGCATTCTGAATAACGCCGGCAAGAGCTTTGTCAAAGAATTGACTGCCAGTACCGCATATTCGTACATCGTAATGGTCATCACCGGGGACGGCGACGTGAAAAGTGTGACCTATCCGGAAAAATAACCGGCAGCAGCGGTATTTGCCGGGAGAAAAGTCCGGCTGCCGGAGAAATCTCCCCCGCCGGATAAACGGAACCGGCTGGGGGAAATACCGGTTTTATTCTTGAAAAAAAGCTGTAATTTTCAGCGGGCTTCTGGATGGACAGAGTCCGGTTTTGCAATAAAGAACATGCCGGCATGACCCGCAGTTCTGAATATACAGCGTGGGATTACGTGCCATATCTGCCGTTGAAAATGCCGGGCGGAAATTCCCCGTCCGGCTTGGAAAAACGGTTGATTTTTTCCGATCCTGGAGATATATTATTGTGTAACAGGCAATATCGATTTCCCGGATCATTTACTTTAAGGAAATTTTTCTATGGATAAAGCAGAACTCAAGCAGAAAATATGCGCTGCCATCGACCGCAACAGTGACCGTCTGATCGCCATCGGCAAAGATATCTGGAACCATCCGGAACCCGGTTATGAGGAGTTCCGTACTGCCGGGATCGTGGAAAGAGAGTTCCGGGCGATGGGTCTGCCTTGCCGTACCGGTCTGGCCCGCACCGGAGTCCGGGCCGATCTGCAAACCGCCTCTGACGGCCCGGCGATTGCCATTCTCGGTGAACTTGATGCTCTGATCATGCCGGAAAATCCCGGGGCCGATCCGGAAAATCATTCGGCCCACGCCTGCGGACACAATATGCAGATTACCGGTATGCTCGGTGCGGCGATCGGCTTGAGTTCGGTGCCGGAGGTGCGTTCACTGCTTTCCGGCAAAATCGCATTCATCGCCTGTCCCGCCGAAGAGTGCCGGATCATGGAATTTCCGGGGATCAAATATCTGGGCGGCAAAGCCGAATTGGTCCGTCAGGGAGTTTTTGATGATATCCGCATGGCATTTATGACTCACGCCAATGCCAATTACGGTGCGGCGCAATGCAGTAACGGTTTTGTGATGAAAAAGGTGATATTTCACGGCAAAGCCGGTCACTGCGGCCACCCCTGGAACGGGGTGAATGCCCTTTCTGCCGCCCGTCTGGCTTTAAGTGCGGTGGATATGCAGCGTGATTTGAATAAGGATGATGATTGTGTCCGGATTCACGGAATCATCAAGCATGGCGGTTCGGTAGTGAATATCGTCCCGGAAACTGTGGAACTGGAATACCAGATCCGGGCAATGAATATCGATGCCATCCGGCAGGCTTCGGCGATGTTTGACCGCTGTATGCGCGGTGCGGCGACTGCATTTGGTGTCGGAGTGGAATTGACCACCTACGCCGGTTATCTGCCGCTGTACAATGAGCCGGAACTTCTGAAAATCCACCGTGCCAATCTGCATTGTCAGCGCCCGGAAGTGGAATTTGCCGACTTCGGCCGCCGGACCTCCTCGACCGATATGGGTGATATCAGCCAGCTCATGCCGGCGATCCATCCCTACGGCGGGCACTGGCGCGGTATCGGACACCATGAAAGTTTCCACTGGGAGGATGAAAAAGAATCTTTCGTTGATCCGGCCAAAGTGCTGGCGATGAATGCGGTCGATCTGCTCTGCGATAATGCTGCAGCGGCCCGGAAAATCGCGCAGATCAAACCGCGATTGACCAAAAAAGAATATCTGGACTTTCTGGATTCCCAGAACACCACCGAAAATTTCTCCGGTCAGACGGCAAAAACTTTGTAAGAGCGGATCTCGAATGGAGAAAGTTCCAGTTCAAGTCTGCCGTCCGGCAGTGTGATCATATTTTCATCGCGCCACTCGATCAGATCGGTGCGGCAGATTTTCACCGGTCCGGAAAACCGGAGTTCACCGCTGGAGAAACGGCCTTTGGTCTCCACCGTCCGGATCACATGACAGGCAGATTTTTCCGCCTTTTTCACAGCTCCGAGCGACACACCATCTCCGCTTATCCGGCAGAACGGCCGGGTTTGCCCGTTCCGGAACCGGTCAAACAGCAGAGCTTCCCGGTTAAGTGCGGCGGCTTCGGAGAGCAATCCGGAGTCCAGCGCGTTTCCGCTGTGCAGATAGAATGAGTAGGTAAATTCATGTTCTCCGGTATCTGCTGAAAAATCCGGATATTTGGGGGAACGCAGCAGGGCCAGATCCAGCGTGGAACCTTTTACCCGGTAGCCGTATTTGCAATCATTGAGCAGTGCCGCACCGCAGCGGCTGTCGGAAATATCCGCATACCGGTGGCCGCAAACCTCAAATTGCGCGGCTTCCCAGCTGGTATTACTGCCGGTGGATCGCCGGATATTGCCGTACTGGATGTCAAAGAGTGCATCCCGGGCATCGATTGCCACCGGGAATGCTGTACGCAGCATCTTTCTTACTTCGTGCCACTGGATGCGGTTCTCGAAATCCAGACGTTTACCGTTTTTATCCAGTTTGATTTTCTGGTACAGCACTGAATTGCCGAAGTGATAGGTAAATTCAAGGAAGTCATAGACTTCACCTTTGAAGCTGCTCCGGCTGTCAGCGGCAAGCACCTCTCTTACCTCATCCGGATAGAATATTTCCACATCCCATGCTTCATAAATATTGGGCTGATCGTGGTACAATGTCAACACATTGCCGGGAGCTGAAAGCATGGATAACGAAGTTTCTTTGTCCACCGCCCGGAGCAATCTGCCGGAAGGATCAAATTCAAACCGGACCAGATCGTTTTCCAGAATCAATTCACCGGTCTTCCGGGGCAGAGCTTTTTTCCGGCGGCCTCCTTTGACCAGACCGGTGAAACTGCAGCCATCCAGCAGCAGTGATACAGCAGTTTTGCCGGAAGTTTCATCCTGTACCGGCAGCACTCTGCCGTCCGTACTTTTCACCTCACACTCCTGCCAGCTTTCCGGCAGCAAGATTATCTGGCGGCACTTTTCCGGCAGAGTATTGACCACAGTTGCCTGATTTTCATCCCGGACCAGCAACTTTTCTGCGGCTGCTTCCATTATCCGGCGGCAGCCGGAAGCGATTTCCGCGTGATCCTCTGCGGCATCTTTATAGACCATGCCGATGGATGAACCGGGGATAATGTCGTGGAATTGATTGCACAGCAGAGTTTTCCAGAAGCGGTCCAACTCCTCTGCCGGGTAGGATGCCAACGGCAGATGGGAAGCGATAAATTCAGTTGCCGCCAGCAGTTGTTCATTTTTCCGGTTGGCCCGTTTGACTTTTGCCTGAGTGGTGAAGGTGCCCCGGTGAAATTCCAGATACAATTCCCCGGTAAATTTCTCCAGTTTATCCTGATCCTGAGCCAGAGCTTCAAAAAATTCTTCTGCGCGGCGGCAGCAGACTTTGGGGGTGTATTCCCAGTTCTGTACCCGGCGGAAGTTTTCCATATACTCCTCATTCGGGCCGCCGCCGCCGTCACCGATCCCGAAAAGCGAGATGAATTTATCCAGAAACGCATTCTCTTTGAATGTATTTTGAGCCTTGATGAGTTTACCCGGCAGCAATTTGGAATTGTAGGTCTTTTCCGGCGGGAAGTGTGCCAAGACCTGACTGCCGTCGATTCCCTGCCAGATAAAAGTTTCATGCGGGAAAGTATTGATCGTACTCCACGAGAGTTTCTGGGTCAGGAAAAAGTCACAGCCGGATTTGCGGATGATCTGCGGCATGGCGGCGGAATAACCGAAAACATCCGGCAGCCAGAGATTTTTCACCTCGATGCCGAATTCATCCATAAAGAAATTCTTGCCGTGAATAAACTGCCGGATCATCGATTCTCCGGAAATCAGATTGCAGTCAGCTTCCACCCACATGCCGCCCTGCAGTTCCCAACGGCCCTCGGCCACCCGGCGTTTGATCTGGCGGTAAAGTTCCGGATAGTGTTCTTTGACGAACATATATAATTGCGGCTGGGAGGCTCCGAAAATATATTCCGGATACTTCTCCATCAGGCGTAGCTGGCTGGCAAATGTCCGGGCTGCTTTGCGGATGCTTTCGCGTACCGGCCAGAGCCAGCCCACATCCAGATGGGCGTGACCGACCGCATAAACCGTCAATGCCGAAGCTGTCGCCGGCTGTTTGAGCAGTTTCTGCAGCACTTCTCCTGCCTGAACCGCTTTATCCGGATCATCCTGATAGATACAGACCGCCTGATGCAGAGTATGCAGCATGATATTGGCCCGGTAATCTTCTTCAGGCAAAGCATTCATTGCATCAAAGATCACGCGGATATCCAACAGCAATTTCCACACATTTGTCCGGAATTCGACCAGACGTACAGTTTTTACCACTGCATCAAATGAACCTTCCGGGTGCGGCGTATTCAAAGCCACCTCATAGGGCAGATCCACGCCGAAAAGGTGATTGGCGGCGGCTTCGGCGTAAAACTCCACCTTTTCCCCGCCGGAAACTTCACCGATGACCCAGCGTTCTTTGGTAAATTCCGGATCGTGTACCGAACCGGCGGTCAAGCCGCACAAGGGAACTCCGGCAGCATCGGTCAGCAATATCTCCCCGCCGAGATTCAGCAGCAGTGCGGCAGTTTTGCCCTGCCAATTTTCCGGAACTTCACCCTGCAGATGGAACCAGGCACTCTCCCACTTTTCTCCCCAGCGGTCACCTTCGGCGGCCGGACGGAAGGTCAGATTGCCGATACCGGAAAACTTCACCGGCCTGACCGAATGGGCAAATTCGGCTTTCAATGGGATCGATTCGCCGTAAATATCCGTTTCCCGGCGTTCCAGAAAGAGCCGGATATGTTCCCGGTAAATATTATTGATATTGCTGTTATTCATTGCAATTTTCTCCAGCTGACCGCAAAAAAATCCCCGTCCGGACGGTCACTTTCCGGCGGGGAACAGGATTTTTCAGAGAATGATGGCGCAGGTTTCATTCCAATCGTCAAGTTTGACATTGATAATGAATTTGCCTTTGCCGTCGGGAGTTATGGAGTAATCAGCCGTTTTGGGTATTCCGTTGGAATCATACTGGTAAACTCCCTGCGGCGCGATATCCAGTACAAACTGCCGGGAAACGGCAGTTAAGATACGTTCTTTGCCGATGATGAAGCCTTTACCCAGTTCCACCGGGGTGATGGGGAACATCTTATCCAGAATACCGTAACCGCCGTAACGCTCATCGACACCCACATTGTAATTATAATAAACCAGTCCGTGCCGCAGAGCGATAATGATGGAACGGTTCAATATTTTCCCCCACTGTTTACGGTCGGCAAGATGCATATGCGGCCGGATACCCAGTGTGGACGGTGTGGAACTCAACTGCCCCAGAGCCTGATAGAGAAAATCAGAAGGTTCATCTCTGCCCAACAGAGTATCGGTGACATTATTATTTTCCATCTCTGTAAAACGTACTCCGGGAACCAGCGTTTCCTCTTCGGTACACGGCTGGGTGTTGGCGATAAATATACCGCCCTTATCCAGCACATGCTGTGTGATATTCACCCGCGCAGAAGAGGCCGTAACAGTGTAATCATAAAGTTTGTCTTTGATTTTACCGTCTGCACTCATATTCACGGAAAAACCATCCCATTTATCAAATCTGGCCCGGTCGACCCGGTTCCAGGCGGCAGCTCCGGCGGCGAATTGATCGATGTAAATACCGTTGTATCCGCATTCATCCATCAGATAATCTATCAGCTGTATCATGTGTTTATAACGGTAGTTGCCCACTTCGGCATAAACAAAGAAGTCGACAAAAGGCGGTTTGGAAAAGTAATTTTCCACCACGATGCGGCCGTTTTTATCCCGGATCATGGAATCAGCATTGGGATTGGATTCCAGAAGTTTGGATTGTGCGGCATTGAGTTTGATACCGTAATGCCGGGAGTCGCCGGGTTTGCCGGGGAGGATTTCACCGCCGGGGATTTTGGAAGTATCCACCGCAACCAGATTGTGTTCCAGTGTGGCCAGAAGTTTCATACCCGGATCTTTGGCATGGATAGCCGCAAGTTCCTCTTCAGCCATCTTTTTGATCTCTTCGCGGGATTTGCCGGAACCATTCATATATTCGATCCAGGGGACACCGTTGACAATCGAATTGCGCATGGTTTTGGGCCACTCTTTCCACGCCCGGTGTCCGAATTTGAACGGGCCGGGAATGGTGACATTGTTGCGGTTCAGCTCCCGGCGGAGCAGATTCAGATAGACGAATTCATCCGGAGAATCCATCAGATGCACCAGGCGCACGATGGTGCGGCTTTTCCCGGCGGGAATACCCAGATGGGTGTTGGTGAAGTTCACGGCATTGCCGACATGCCGTGCCTGGGTCTGATTGCGGAATACGGCATCATAAGCCATCATACCGGCTGATGCATTGCCTTTGATCGCCAGCACCGTCGGGTTGGCTCCGATTCCTTCACGGATATCCACATCGGTATTGCCGGCGAGGAAATACTTTTTACTGCCGAGCAACTCATCAGCGATCAGATTGTAACGGATCGCCACGGCGATATCTGATTTGGAGGTATTCTGCAAAGTATCTTCAATCCGCAAACCTTTCTGCCAACGGGAGATTTTTCTGGTCAGCGTATACTGTGCGGAAACAGCTTTGACCGTAACTACCCCGTCTTTTGCGGAAATGACCGGCTTCCAGCTTTTCACCCCGGAATATTTTCCGGCGGAAAGAGTGTTGTATTTCATTTCCGGAGTCGCCGGATAGGAGAAGTCCGACTGCAAGGCAAAAGTTTCTTTACCGACTTTAAGCAGCATATCGCCGCCGTCGGTTACTTCCGCTTTACCCTCCGGCAGAGCGATTTGAGCGACCGTTTTGCCCGGGGTGGCAGGATAGGCAAAAAGTTCCTGCGCCGGACGCTCACTTTTGACCACACTTTCCGGAACCAGATCGATCTGCAGACCGCCGATAAACATATCTATCTGCGGACTGACGCCGTTGCGCTTGATGTACTGCAGCAGATAGTTATTGGTCAGAACAAGGGTGTTTTCGTTGGCTGATTCGATCCGTTTATCTGCCCCGATTTCGATAAAATTGACCGTATCGGTGATATCAAGGGCAAAACGATACCTCTCTTTTTTGGCATTTTTCACTCTGCCGTCAAATTTACCGGCGGGGCCGGGGCCGAAAAATGTCATCAGCATATCCCCTTTCCACCAGGGTTCATTGCCGATGGAAGTCTGCATCTCGCTGCCCCGGCGCAGCAGCCGTTTTTCCCCGGAAGAGATATTTTCCCGCAGCCGCACATCATTGAGCCGCAGCTGCACATAGTGATTCCAGCCGGCACATTTTTCCATTTCGAGCCATGAGTCGAATGAAAGTACTGCACGCATTTTTTCCATCTGGGGCAGAGCCGGAAATTTGACCGTTACTGCTGTTGGATGTTTGCCGGAAACGATCCGGATATTGCCCGGATGTTTCCACACGGTCCGGCTGCCGGAAGCCAGCACGACCGAGGCGGCCAACGTAAGTATCGAAAGAGTTAACTTTTTCATTTACAATGATATCTCCAGAAATTAAGGGATTGCAACGACTGTTCCGTTTCCATTACGGACGTAAGCGAAATCGTTTTCCAGTTCTTTCAATTTGCCCTGGGCCAGAGCTGACACATGGCCGTCAAAGAAGCAGACATTGACATTGCTGTTATGACGCGGCATCGGAGAATGAGTTTTGAGATCACTTTTTGAGCAAACCATCCATTGTCCCAATCTGTAATCTGAATCTCTGGCTGAGTCAGTATAAAACATGGTATTGGACGGCTTTTTGAAATTGGTAATATAATACGCTGAAAAATCTGTTTCACCGATATTATTATCTTTTTGGGCGTAAACATTTCCATAATGGTCCAGATAATCACCGGCATGGGTATCATTCTGAATTGCCCAGATACCGTATATTCTTCCGGTATAGTCACTGGCATTCGCACTGGCATCCAATTTTACAGTCGAAGGACAGAAGTATAATCCATCCGCTTTTTGCGTATACCCCGTGCTGGTAAATGTTTCAGCAAAAGAGTAACCGCTTTTGGTTGCACCCTGGATCGGGGTCATATCTTTATTGGCATCAGCATACTGCATACTGATCATACCCAGCTGTTTAAGGTTGTTGACACAGCTTGCCGCCCGTCCGCGTTCCCGGGCAGAATTCAGTGCCGGAAGCAGAATTGCCGCCAATATTGCGATGATCGCGATCACTACAAGCAGCTCAATAAGAGTAAAGCCTGCAGACTTTACTCTCTCCCGGGAGAGAGTAATTACTGAATTTCTGTGGTTCATCTTTCGATCTCCTTTTTTTGTTTCCGGCAAATTTTCCTGAAGATGCCTCCCGCACCCACGCTTTCAGACCACCCCGGTCCGGGCGTTCCGGTAAATTTCCCGGCTGTCTGCTGTTTCAGCAGAACTTTTTTAATTATTTCAATCTTACCAATACCGCATTCAGCGGCGGAACTGCCGTTTTTAATCTGTCTGCGGTAAACTCCATACTCTTTTCTCCGGTGCAGAGTTCCATATCCCGCACCCGGTCAAACAACACCTCCGCCATCTCTTCTGACGCAGAATAGTTGACCAGAATCAGCTCTTCCCGTCCGTCGATCTGCCACAATGCGCTCTCCACTGCCGGCAGTCTGGTACGGCGGCCATCGGTGCCGACGACCTCTTTTTCCGCGCAGATCACCGGCGGGGCTTTCAACATTTTTCCCCGGCTCAGAGCCGCTTTGGCCGCCCCCTGCCGCCAGGCACAGAGATTGCCGGTCAGAGTCTGTACACTCTTTTGTTCCGGTTCCGGAACCTCCCAGCGCAATCCCCAGTGCCAATGGATTTTGCCGTCATTTTTCAGAACCAGCGAGAGCAGATTGCCGTTGACAAAATTCCATGCCACCGTCCATTGCAGGAAAAACGGGGTCGCGGCGAAGTCGATCCATGCATGCAGACAAACGCCGTTGCCGCTGAATCCGGCCACATATTCGTGATATAAATAGGGATACAACGGCACTGGCTTTCCGGCTGCGCCCCATGCCAGATGTGAACGCAAATCATTGAATGCACACACCTGCATATATGGTTCAGCGGCTGCGTTTTCACAACCGAGTACCATTTTTCCAGCCGATTCATGCGCCCGGTCGAGCAATTTCTGCATCGCCTGACTCTGCCGGTGATCCGGCAGATTGCCGTGTCCGTGATCTTCAGCATAACACAATGGCGAAGTACATCCCTGATTCTGGTCAAAGTACTGCAGATAATCCACCTCTCCGGCCGCTGCAAAACTTATCTGACTGCAAACCGTTTCCACCGTAAACGTCCGGGAAGGACACAATTCATAACCGATCCGCTGACTGGTCGGACCGTTGCAGACCAGCGCAAATGCTTCACCGTGCGGTCCTTTGCACACCTCTTTGATCAACTCTTTTTCTTCAAACTCTTTGCGGCAGTCGTAACTGCGCTTGATCATACTCTGCTGGGTCCAGCCGATCCCGGAACAGTAAAGTCCCACCCGGTCGCCGTTTTCATGCATCCGGTCAATAAAACTTTTCAGCAATTCCGTACCGCCGACCGGCGGCCAGACATACGGCGGTGCCCAGGGCGCGGTGCCTTCCCAGTGGATAAGCAGGGCCATTACCGGATTTTTCCACATTTCCCGGTACTTTTCCATCACCGGCAAAGCCCGGTCATAAGGATAGTATTCATTTAATGACATATCGCCGTGATCTATGCCGTAACCTTTTACCGGATAAGCCAATACCACCGGCGCATCCATCAGCCATGCCGGAGCGCGTTTTTCCAGTTTTTCCGGCAGGATCTGACTTTTTTCCAGAAATTCCCGGTAAATATTTGCGGCATCCTGCCACTGACCGTGAAAACCCCGGATCACCGTCGCATAAGCAATTTTTTTCCTGCCGCCGGTAAAGTGCTGGATAAAGGGATAAAAACCGTGTTCCCCATCCGGCATAAAATCAATGGTTTTGGGCGCAAAGGAGTTGTCCTCCACGCCGAAATAAAGTCCGCAGCCGGTATCATCGTAAACAGCTTCAAACTGCATAGCCGCCGGGCCGGGATAAAAACTGCTGACTCCGGTCAGCGGATAAGCAGCTTCCCGGCAGGGGAAATAGGATTCATTCTGCCGCAGGACAAGATCACTGACCAGCGTTCCCTCGGCATACGGCAACAGAAATCTGCTTTCCTGGCCGCAGCGCAGCGGCAATTCCGGAAAACTTACCCACTCCACCGCCAGTTCATCCCGGTCATTGTCCACTTCCAGAAACCAGCGAGACTCCATGTCTGTACATTTGATCGATACGTGTACAGTCAATTGCGGCAGCATCCGGGTACCGGAGAAGGTCAGCTGCCAGTTGCCGTCACGCTCCTCCACGCGGCATTCCCGGAAATCCGCCCGGCTGAACCGCAGAGGATTACCGGCAAAATCGCGGAATTGAAGCGTAAAAAGCCGCGCTTTCCCTGTTTCGGCAAATCCGACACCGTCGACCGTCAGCCGATCCAGACAACCGCTTTTATCAAATGACAATCGGAACATTCTTTACACCTTTTTACTTTATTCTGTCATGTTCTGCGTTTAATATATACGCAAATCACTGCTGTGTAAAGAAATAAAATAATAAATAAATGTAACGATCCGCTATTTTCGGCTTAATTGCCGTTTCCGGAATTGTTCGGGAGTAACCCCGATTTCCCGGTGAAAAAGTTTTATCATGTAATTTGGAGAACAAAATCCGCACTCTTCAGCAATATTCTGTACCGGTGCATCGGTCATGGTCAGCATATCGCAAACTTTCAGCAGCCGGATATGCTGTAAATAAGCCATCGGTGACAATCCGGTGGCGGTGCGGAATTTTTTGGTGTAGGACGGGATGCTCATGTGGGAAATGGAAGCCAGCTGTTTCAGGGTGAACTTCTTTTCCGGCTTGTCTTCCATCAGACTGATCGATTCAAGGATCCCGAAACTTTCCACCCCCAGAGTGCTTTCCGGCCGGGGAGACCGGATCGCCGGGATCAGGAATTCCAGAAAAAGTGCGATCATCACCGTTTCAAAACCATCCTGACGCAAATGCGCTTCCCGGATGGCCCGGTCCAGACATTCTACTGCCCGGCTCAACTGGCCGCCGGAAAGATGAAGTTTTTTCATCTCCAGATCGGTACGTTCATGGAGCAGGATTTTCCAGTTGGGCAGGCTATGCAGCGAAATAAAATCATCGAGGATCGCCGCATCAAAATAGATATTATACAATACCATGCTCCGGCACTGTTCATAAGCGTGGTATTCGCCGGGGAGAACAGAAAACAGATCGCCCTGAACCAAACCCTCCTGATAGATCACACCATCGCGGGAAATATGGGTGTGGCAGGCGCATCCGCAGGCGACAAAAGCGATTTCAGTAAATTCGTGTGAATGCATCGGCACCAGCGGATTCTGAGCATCCCGGACGATTTTTAAAGGAAAGCCGGTAGCAATATTCACCGATGCCGCTGAAAAAAATTCTCCTGACACAGCTGAATTCTCCGAACCGGTTTTATTATGATAATGCCGGAAGCGCAGAACGCGCTTCCGGCGGAAACATCACAGTTGATATTTCAATAGTTGGCTGCTTCGATCTCGAAATAGGCCTGCGGATGTTTGCAGGTCGGGCAGAGTTCCGGAGCTTTTTCACCGATGTGGATATGTCCGCAGTTGCGGCATTCCCAACGCTGCGGGCCGGTCTTGACGTAGACTTCGCCTTTTTCGAGGTTTTCGATCAGTTTCCGGTAACGCTGTTCATGCCGTTTTTCGATCTCCGCCACGCGGGCCAGCTGACGTGAAAGTTCATCAAAACCTTCGGCAGCAGCCACTTCAGCAAATTCCCGGTACATCTGGGTCCACTCTTCATTTTCACCGGCGGCAGCGGCTTTGAGGTTGCTCAAAGTATCACCGATGCCATTGAGAGCCTTGAACCAGAGTTTGGCATGCTCTTTTTCATTGTTGGCAGTCGCTTCAAAGATGGCGGCGATCTGCTCATAACCCTCTTTGCGGGCCTTGGAGGCGAAGTAGGAGTATTTGTTGCGGGCCTGGGATTCTCCGGCAAAGGCATACCAGAGATTTGCTTCAGTTTTGCTTCCTTTGAGTTCCATAATATTTTTCCTTTCATTTTTGCGGAAACTTCCGCTGTTTTTTATTTTACTGCCTTGCGGCATTTTGACAATCTTCACAAACCCCGGTGAAACGGATCTCCATATGGCGGATCTCTCCGGGGACACTTCCGGCAAACCTGCTGACATCGTTTTCCAGAGCAAAATCGGAAATATTTCCGCAATTTTCACAGATAAAGTGGCCGTGCGGATGGGTATTGCTGTCGTAACGCGCACTGCTGACGTGGTCCAGACGCCAGATAAGATCGTGGCCGGCAAATTCATTGAGAATCCGGTAAACACTCTCTCTGGTCATGGTCGGCAGCTTTTTTCTTACCGTTTCCCACACCGAATCCACATCCGGATGGTGACGGTTGCCGAAAACACACTCGTAGACCGCCAGACGCTGCGGAGTGCATTTCCACTTGAAGTTCCGGCAGATCCGGGAGAAATTTTCCTGTTGGCAATGATCCATTTTTTACTCCTTTGGCTGCTGTTATCTTTTGAATCTAATTAAATATAACAGTTAATTAAAGAAAAAGCAAATGGATTTTTAAAATTTTTTTGAAAATTTTTACGGCAAAGCTGTTGTTGAGCGAAATCCGGTACAGATCATCCGGTTATTTTTCTGTTTCACCCCTGTCTTTTCTGAGACGGGGGAAAATTGAAGTGGCGGTGGTACTCCCGCGAAAAGAACTTCACATTCCGGTAACCGCACAAGGAAGCTACTTCATTGACGGACATATATGGCAGTTTGAGCAGGGTACGGGCATAATCCAGCCGCAGAGAGATCAGATACTGGATCGGAGTACAGCCGAATTGTTCCCGGAATTTGCGGATAAAGGAGATTTTGGACATTCCGGCAACGGCGGCGAGCTGTTCCAGAGTCAGCTGATGCTGCAGATTATTCTGCATATATTCGCTGATGAAGTGCAGCGAATGGCGCGGTGCGGTATTTTCCGACAGAGCCAGCTGCAGCAGAAAACGGTAACATTCAGTGGCCAGATACTGTTCCGGAGCAGAACCGGCCTTTATGGCATCACCGAGCTGCCGGAAAAGCTGTATTGCTTCACAATCCCCGGAAAGCCGCAGCAATTCGCCGCCGCCGATCTGGGAACGGTAAAGCATCATCTGCAGCAAAGTACCATTGGTGATACCGAGCATGATTTTCTGCAATCCCTGTTCAGATACTGAGATCCGGCAGTGCCGTTCCGGAGAGATTATATACATTGTTCCCGGCAGCAGCTGATAGCGGGAATTGTCGGCATCGATCAAAGTACCTTTGCCCTGCACGATATATTCAAAACAGTAAAAATCCATACAGCCGGGGCGGGAAACTTCACAGGCTTCCGACACGGTGCTTTCTCCATAAAAAGCCAGTACCATCTGCTTTTTCCGTGCCTGAAATGATGAAGAAAACCAGTAGGTTTCATCCCATTTTCTGGTATGATTTTCACTTTTTTTGAAAACGAAATCCATCCGTACACCCCTGTATACTGTTTTCTGCCGCTTTTCCTGCTGGCACATACCGGCAAAATGCGGTATATTCTCTCTTTACTACTTTACACCCATCCGGGAGAGTTTGCAAGTCAGATTTTCCACAATTTGCAATTACCTTTTACATTTTATAATTGCGGATCGTGTTTATCAAAAACGGATGGGAACGCCCTGTTTTTCACTTTTCCAGCCACGAAATGCGGTTGACGCAGCCGTCATCAATCACCGGCAGCATCGGTTCCGGACGGCGGCAGCTCGATTCCAGTTCGATCCGGCGTCCCAGAGAAGAGGATTTCTCAAAGGCGAGCATGATTTCCAGCGCGTGATAAGCCAGTTCTCCGGAAGCCCGCGCCGGTTTTCCGGCCAGAATGGATTCGATCATATCCACGATCCCGATACTGCGGGCATCGCTGTTGTAGATAAAAGCCGGAGGCACTTCGCGCCAGTCGTCATAACCGTCCTGAAATACTTCCACCTTGCCGCCGAAGTAGTTGGGATGAAACATCGCCAAAGCTCCGCGCGAACCGTACAATTCAATAAACGGATGACGGCTTGGGGCGAAAACTTCATAACTGTTGATCATGGTGATCTGCGCGCCATTGGCAAATTCGATGATTCCGCTTTGATGGGTGGGAACCGTCACCGGATAGATGCGCGGTACGGTATCAGCTCCGCCGACCCGGAAATCCGCCCCTTTGGTCACGGCGGCAGTGACGGCTTTGGCCGGACCGAGCAGATTGATCAGCTGCGTGATGAAATACGGCCCGATATCCAGCATCGGTCCGGCTCCGTCGCTGTAAAAAGCCGGGGCATGTTCCCACTTTTCCGGTCCCCGTCCCAGACAGATGACCGTTCCGGCCAGCACTTCACCGATCCAGTTGTCGTCGAGCAATTTTCGCATGGTTTGGTGTCCGCCGCCCATAAAAGTGTCCGGCGCACACCCCAGATACAGATTCTTTTTCCGGGCCAGTTCTACTGTTTTGCGTGCTTCAGCAAGATCGATTCCCAGAGGTTTTTCGGTATAGACGTGTTTACCTGCTTCCAGGGCCTGTTTGATGACAGCGCAGTGTGCTTTGGGCGGAGTCAGATTCAATATGACATCGATTTGCGGATCATTGTATATCTCTGCAACAGAGCGTACCGGGATCTGGTATTCCGCGCCCTGTTTTCCGGCCAGATCCTGCTTCAAATCGGCACAGCCGGTAATATGCATCTGCGGGAAACGTTTTGCCGCCCGGAAGTACCAGTCAGAGATCATGCCGCAGCCGATAACTCCCACATTGAGAAAATTTCTGCTCATAATGAATTTTCCATTTCCAAAAGTTTTTCAACGATGAAATTTACAATATTCTCTTTGAATTTCGGACGGTGCAGTCCCGCCCCGAACCATACTTCATAAAAGCCGAATGCTCCGAAGTCATCGCAGCAGAAAATGTCCGGATATTCCTTGAACATCTCCGCCGTCGGATAATAACCGGCATCGCCGTTGGCGACACTGACCGTCACCGGAAAGGCGGCAGCGGCCCCCGCCCGGAGAGCTTCACCCATAGCCAGAAACGGTTCTCCCGGCACTGCGCTGACGGACAGATCACCCATTTTCAGCACCTGCAGGTCCCGGAGTATCCGGAAAGCCCGTCCTTTTTCAGCGAGTACCGCCATTTCCATCATCCGGTCATGGGTGTAACGTAAAAGAGTTTCAAACGGGCTGGGAAGTTTTTTCAGCAGTTTGGCTGCGGTTTCGCGGTAGACGGATGCCTCCACCGGTTCGGTGGGAAATTCAACGGTCTGTAGTACCGCTTTGACCGGAGCAAGGGAAATTTCCCGGCAATTATCCAATCCGGCAGCCAGATCATCGACATAACTGCGGCCGATCCTCTGCAGATTCTGAACCATTGATTTTTCGGAAGCAGTTGCCCAGACTTCGATGGGAATATCATTACCTTTTTCATCCTGCCAGATCACATTGATATCTCCGGCTGTACCGTAAAGGAAAAAGGGGATCTCCGCCAGTTTGCGTTCTTTGATCCGGGCATTGGCATTGCCCATCCAGTCGGCGGAAACCAGTTTGGTCTCTCCGAAAACCACGCCATGCATCGCGTGATTATGCAGCAGTAGCTTCACCGAACCGTCTGCCCGGACGAATTTGACAAACCGGATCTCCGGATCGGTCGATTTGTCCATTCCGGAGGTTCGGCGCTGGCCGATAACCTGCCGGATCGGAGCTTTTCCGGCAAAGGTGCGCACACTCTCCTCATTGCCCAGAGCTTCGATCAATGTCCGGCGCACCGTTTTGCGCCAGTTGTCCCGGAACTCCATACTCGGTTCACCATAGCCGACATCACATGAAGCGATACACGGTGCGGAATGGGTATGAGTTCCGCAAAACATGATCGATTCCGGATAAAGGGCAAATTCTCCGGCCAGTTCCATCCGCAATATCCGGCAGTTGAGTTCGTCGCTGGCGATGGTATCGGTCACGATGATCACATTGCGTCTTTTTCCGTCATTGACCGTAAGCACCCGGCAATACAGCGGGTCGCGCACGCCGGTATTGCGGCGGCCGAGAAACGGACCGTAGCCGCCGAGTTCGGAAAAAAGCGGTACTTCAATGATATTTTCTGCTGCGCCGACGGTAATCATTTTGAATACACTTTCATAACTTTGGTGAAAGCTTCGACCAGTTTATCCAGAGCAGTCCGGTCACTCATCAGCCATTGGATGCCCAGCAGAATGATCCGGTTCTGAATGATCTCCCGGACGGTTGCGGCACTTGCCACCCGGTATTTTTCCGGAGATACGTTCCAGAGATTCTGCTCATAAGTCACTGCGCCCCAGCCGCCGAAAACTTCATTTGCGCCCTCGGCATTGACCGCTTTGATAACATCGGCTTTGGTCAAACCCGCTTTCAGCACCTCCGGATCGACGGTCAGACCGAATACATAGTAGCTCTGCATGGTGGCGCAACGGCCGGGAGCTTGAACTTTTATACCGGGAATGGCTTCCAGTTTCTGCCGGAGATATCCGGCATTTTCCGCCCGGAAAATGGTATCCGCTTCCAGATGTTCAAGCTGATCGAGCAGGATCTGCGCCTGAAATTCGGTGGCGCGGTAGTTATGACAGAGCAATCCGGCAGCCGGGGGGCCGCCGGCAACTTCGCCGCGTTTTTTCCCGGGGGCATAACCGATGTGCTTCAGGCGGCTGATGGTTTCAAAAAGTTCCGGATCACTGGTCGTGCAGAGGCCGCCTTCACCGGAGGTCATGATCTTGGTTTGCTGAAAACTGAAGCTGCCGACCTGGCCCATACTGCCGACACCCTTACCCTGCCATTTGCCGCCGTGAGCATGAGCGCAATCTTCGATCACCGCGATACCGTGTTTGGCGGCGATGGCGCAGATCTTTTCCATATCGGCCATCGAACCGAAAAGGTGGACGGGGATGACCGCTTTGGTACGCGGGGTGATGGCTGCTTCAAACGCCGCCGGGTCCAGACAGAAGGTATCTTTTTCACCGTCGGCAAAAACCGGGGTAGCCCCGAGATAAAGCGGAGCCATCGCGGTTGCCATCCAGGTCCAGCTTGGCACGATCACTTCATCCCCCGGTCCGATGCCCAGAGCTGCCAGCGCACACTCCAGCGTGGTGGTGCCGTTGGCCATGAATATACCGTATTCTGCGGTATGATATGCGGCAAATTTTTTCTCAAAGTCCCCTTCGACCGGGCCGTAAAAGCTCCAATTCGCGCTCATGTAGATTTCCCGCAGTTTATCTCCGGTTTCGGCATAAACCGGGGGCCAGGGGGCAAAGGTTTGAGCCGGTGAAAAGACGGGAGTACCGCCATTGATCGCCAATGTTTTCATTTTTTCTTCCTTTTTCTTATTTATATTGTTTGGTTGTGAAAATTTTTAATTATCCGTATTCGCGGCATTGCGCCGCGCCAAGTCGGCAGCGGCTTGCGGGCAATCTCCTGCTTCTGCGCGGTACGGTTTGTTACATATTATTCTGATAACAGGAGTGTCATCTTTTTTTGATTTTTTTACGGTATCCGTCAAAAATTTCTGCGATTTTACGGTACTCTTTTTCCGTAAGCGTCCGGTAATCCGCTGCGAAAAAGTAACGGTTGCGGCGCAAAAATTCCGCATTGTAGATCGTGGGTATCCCCAACTGTGCGCCGGTTTCCAAAGCATGCAGATAATCCGGGTCCAGATTGTAATTCATCTGGCTGTCCGTGTCGATCAGCACGTGCGGATTGGTCGCCTTGAATACCGAATACCGCCGGAACATGGACTCCTCAGTGGTCAGACGGTAGGTGAACATATCGGCCAGACGCAGCATATCCGAAAATTCATCCAGATACGGATTGGCGGTGAATGTGGATATGCAGACATCCGGTTTGGCTTTTTTTGCTTCTGAATAAACGATCTGCAAATAGCGTTTCTGCAGTTCCAATCCCCAGATGCTGCCATGATTTTTCAACCCTCTGCCCACCGGCAGAGCCATCAGGCCATCGATTTTCACCCCATCGGCATTCAAACATCCCGGATCGGGAGAAAAGTAACGGTAAATCATCTCCCGGAGCCGTTTTTCATAACGGGGATCGGTCACATCTCCGGCGACGGTCTCACCATCTCTGGTGATCGCTTCATCCTGCGGGATATCCTCATTGTGCCACGCCAGATTCCAGAGAAATACCCGGATACCACGCTGATGGCAGCGGTCGATCCATCCGCGCAGATCGGGCCACTTTTCCGGGTCCGGTTCAGCGGAAACTTTACTTTTCTGCCACTTGTCATCCAGAATGATGATCCCCGGCTTGATCCGGTTTTCCGCCAGTTTGTCCAGCCAGCGTTCTGCCCAGTACTCAGTGGCATAATCTCCGGGGCAGGCATCCGGCACCCGGTGATAATCGATCTCCGACTTGAATGCCAGTGCGGTCTGATCGTCCCACATACAGTAGACCGGTTCCTGCCACCATGAAGCATTTTTATGTTTCCGGGGTCTGGGAAGCAGTTTCTGCCGGTAGGCATACTTCAAGGCGGTACTCAGAGTTTCTTCAACGTTTCCGGGGAAAGTGAATACCAGAACCGGAGAAGTCCAGCTGCCGCTGATATGTTTTTTGCCGTAGTAAGTGATGGCAAAACCGCCGGCTCTGCTCAAATCGCCGTCATAATCCGAAGGCGGGATCAACACATCCGGGTTCCAGAGCATCTCATCCCAGAGATATTCCCCGGGGCGGGCAAAAACTGCAACTCCGAGCTGTGTCCGGTCACGGCGGTCATGCAGTCCCATGACATGCGGTACTGAAGCCAATGCATGCAGTCCGGTCACCGGAGTGCTGTCATTGCCGCTGGAGATCACCACTTTGGCGCATGGATGGAAGTACTGCTGTTCCCGGAAATTCGGAGCAGCGGAATAAACTTCGTCAAAGTTTCCGGCGAACCCGTATTCTCTGCCCTGAAAACAGCTGCGGAAGTAGCGGACATCTTCCAGATCGCCTTCGCCGGACAGTTGATGATACCAGCTGAAATCCCTGTCCGTCACCCGCAGGCAGAACACTTTTTTCTGCCAGACAGCGGAAGTTTCCTCCCGGGTCAGCAGAAGAGTACCGTTATCTTCAGTCGTGACCTGCCATTGCCCGGTGTTTGAAACATCCTCTTTTTTTCCGGAGACAGTACAATCTCCACCGGCGATGAAACCGAAAAGACGCCCGGTACTTTTACAGAAAAAGAAACTCGGCTGCGGCGGCAGGGCAAGAGTCAGTCTGCCGTAACGGTTTTCAACGGTGATATTTCCGTTCTCATACAAAATAAATGGTGTGACTCTTTTCATATCTGTTTTTATGCCTGTTGTTTATATATTTTATAAAATTTCACCAATCGATCTTTTGTTTCAACCAGACGGCTGAAAGATTTTTCATTTTACCGGTTGCATCATATACTTCGCCGCAATAACAGTTAAAACAGGGGATACTGTCCGCTGAATCAACAAATTGCCGGATGATCTGGCGCCCCGGTTCCAGCAGATGCGGATGCTTCGATGACAGCCGTAGAATGGATCTCCATGCTGCAACCGTAAAAAAGAAATCTTTTTTCTCCATGAAAATATCCTGCAGAAGAGAAAAGCTTTCCGTGTCATCAAGAAAACCCAGAAGGTAAACTGCAATTGCTCCGTGACATTCACGCAACGGTTCATTTCTGCCGGTTTCCGATTTGGTCATATCCCGTCGCCGGGCCAATTCCCGCAACACCGCAAGTGCGCTTTTATCCTGCAGTATAGCCAGCGCAAAAGCCGCATGGGTCCCGGCAAAGTCCGGTTCATCCAGCAAGCTGTAAAGATACTCTTTCTGTCCCAGCAGATAAGCCGACCAGATCGCAGTACCAGGATTTTTCCGCCGGAGAGCATTTTTTATTTCTTCCGGATCTTTCAGCCGCAAATTTTCGTTATCCTGCAGCATTTTTCCGGCCGGAGGCAGAGGAAAACGGGCCGTGATCTCATCTGCGTGAACAGCCGCGACCGGTTTGCAGTTTTTCACCGCTGAAGCCGCCATAATTCCGGCAACGGCTCCAAGATGTTTCATACACCCTTTCATCCTCACCGCCTGGGAAGCAGCATGATCCGCTGAAAGCATACGTCCGGCAGCGATAATACCGTCCACTCCCTCCGGTATGAGCGCACCGGCAGGAATGGCGATATTCATTCCGGTACTCCACTGCATTGCCGCGACGGAAAATAAAAACACATCATCCGCCTCAAATGCCAGATCGACGGTATGGGTATCAAAATTGGCATATTCCCATGCCACCGGTTCCGGATGTTGAATTCCCCGGATCACCTCACTGAACCGGATCGTCTGCCGGCCGCGCAGATGACGTCCTTCCCGGATACCGGGCACCGGAGCATAGCAGAAGCGTTTTTCAGTTTCCTCAAAACGTTCCGGCAGTTGAGCAGCGGCACTGCGGAGACATTCAGCACTGAAGTTTTCCGGATCAGCCGGATCGGTGTAACCGGCATCACCGCCGTAATTCCAGATCCTGCCATAGGCGCAATAAGTGAAAATACGGGCATAAGGCTGACAGGCATGCTCCATTTCATTTGCCGGCAGAAATTCTGCTCCGGCAAGAAACAGCAGCGTACCATCGCCGGTCGCATCAATGACTGCTCCGGATCCTGCAGTATGATTGCCCGCCGGATCATGCCATGATACACCGGTCACCCGGCTGCCATCTTTGCATACCCCGGTAACAACTGCCTGATAAATTATCCGCACGCCTTTCTGTTTCAGCGCATTTTCAAAAGCACCTTTCAGCAGTTCCGGAGCAGCGCAGTCATCTTTTAACGGCAGCAGAAATCCTGATCCGGTCTGTTGTTTCAACACCTGCGCATCCAATTCTGCCGAAAGCCGGAGATCATTTCTATCATAGTAGGGAGCAACTGCACCGTTGGTTCCGATCCCGCCGCAGGCAGTGGTTTTTTCCAACATAAGGACAGACATCCCATCGCCGGCTGCTGCCAATGCGGCAAAGACTCCGGCAGTTCCTCCGCCGGCGACAATAACATCATACCGTTTCACTCATGGCCTCCATTATTCCTGCATCCAGTGCGGAAAGGGGGTCTCTGAAATTTTTGCAAAAGTTCTGCGGTATTCTGTCCGTTTCGGTTCTTCTGCCGGTGATTTCAAAAAACTCCTGTGCTGTAACGGCGATCTTCCAACCGGACAGATCTGCCGGACGCTGCTTCCAGAATGCCCCGATTTCCGCCCGGGCGGTACTGTAGTCCATATCCGGCGGACAGGGGAAATGCAAGACTGCTTCCGACGCAAACCGTCCCGCTGTGAGGAATGGCGTGTGCCGGATCTCCAGGCCGGGATTCAACCACTTTTCCGGAATCTTTTCCGGATGATCACTGTGCAAAAGTGCATTGAATTCTTTACAAACGACATTTCCCGGGGGAGTCAGTGTGTCGATGACCATATCGGCAGCAACTTCCATCATGCCACCGGTATTCATCAGAGAGATGCGATGCATGTTCTCTTTTTCATCTGTCACATCCTTGACAGGAGTGGTGTCCATCAGAATTTTCAAACCGTGTTCGATAATGAAAGAAGAGAGTACCGGAACCAATGCCGCCGGGTGGAGGCGGCCGCCGGATACTGCATTCAACGAGAGCAGACGGCGGTAGAAATTCGCGGCGATCTGCGTTCTCAATTGTTCCGGTTTGCACACTTGCGTACAAAAAGTACCGGCAAATTCATGGCCCGGATTTACCCCCGGATCGACGATCAGGGTACCGGAACGGCCGACAGCCTGACCGATACCATAGAATGTCGCTCCGCAAATCAACGTGGAGTACTTTTTCATAAATCTTCTCCGGATGAGTGTTTCATTGGCCTTTCTCACTCTCTGTTTCAACTTTGTCCAGAGCAGCCTTATCCGCCAGAGAATCCTGACCCTCGACCATGCCGTTGTCCAGAATATTGATACTCTTTCTCGCTTTCAGATCCCGGAACATCTGCCGCATGTCAGTGATGCCGCCGATCATGAACCAGACCATCGAAATGCAGGCCACCGCCCCGCCGATCACGATCGAAGTGATGTACACCCGCCAGCCCCACCAGTCGGCCGGCCAGGGAGTGATCGCATTCCAGATGACAGTGCCGACAAAGAGCAGCAGAAAGGTGATGACAAAACTGTAGATGAATGTACCCCAGGCAATGATCCGGTCTCCGGTGGTGTAATCCGGCGTGATGCCGATCAGCTTTTTGAAAATATTACGGAATGTAAGTTTTTCAAAGGTTTTCACTTCCCCGTCGACCGCATATTTGCCGCGATGGAGCATGCGTTCAAGATTGAAAGGTTTGCGGCAGGTGAAAAGTGAGACCAGACAGTACATGATGATGCTCAACATCATCGACATGAACATGATTTCATTGGAATTGATCGGGAACTTCACTGCACTCATCCGCCAGACGATCCAGGGTTCAAACGGGCCGGAACAGCTTTCCAGTATTTTGGCGATCGTTTCCACCAGTCCGGCACGTTCCAGAAACGGATAGATGTGATCGGCCCAGTTCCTTTGAACCAGCAGACCGCCGCCGGAGATGAAAGCCCCGGTGATAATGGAAGCATACGCTCCGGCCGTCGTGCCGAAACGCGTGTAAAGTCCGCCGAGCATCACCACTCCGGCCCCGCCGACCCAGATCGCCGTAACAATGATCGTATAGAGCCGGATGTAATCCAGCTGGGTCATGAAAAGGGCGGCGAAGTAGAAAAATACACAGGTCAATACGGTCAGTATCCGGATCAGTAAAATCTGTTTTTCCGGAGTCAGCGGCGTTTTCCGCAGCGGTACAATAATATCCTGCACGATCGTCATCGCAGAACTGAAAATATAACTGTCATCCGTCGAAACCATCAGCATCAACATCAGCAGAATAAACAATCCCAGCATGAATCCGGGCAGAATATTGCGGATGGTAACCGGCAGCCGCAGCTGGTTGTACAGCGTACGGAACTCCTGAAATTTGGCATTGCCGCCGGGAAGCTGCTGCAAAGTTTCATGGGCTTTTTGCATATAAGGCGTATCCAGATTCTGCTTTTCAGACAACGGTTCATCCTGACCGATGATGTGACGCTGTTCGGCTATCGCGGTGACATTGCTGATCAATTCATTGCGTACCGCCGGGTCATGGACGATCTCGTTACTTATCTGTGTACACATATCGATCCGGATATCTCTGGCTTGGGCCGAATAGTTGACATGATTCATCACCGTCAGCAGCATGGCGGTCAGCAGCAGATAAAACAGCGGACTGAAGCCGTTGCGCCACGCTCCGAGAACACCGGCCATTTTCTGCTCATGCGCGCTGCGCGCCGCACTGGATGCGCCGCCGCCGAACCAGACGGCCCGGTTCAGTACCGTATCAAGCCAGGTGACCACCACTGCAAAAAGGTTGAAATCCCGGAGCGATTTGATATCGTAAGGATTGAGAAAACTCTCCCCCGGCACCCGGTCGGCCATCACCGGGATCAATTCATCCCACCAGGAGAATTTCAATACGATGAACATGGTGAATATGAAAATGATCGGATAGGTCATCAGTCCCTGAAAAGTATCGGTGATCACCAGCGACAACGTGCCGCCCATCAGCAGAATGAACATCGCCAGCAGCAGCACGATACCGATCACCAGAGCCAGAGTTTGGATCCGCCAGCTGCCGATGGTTATATAGTGCGGAATCCCCAGCAGGTAGATGAAAAAACGTGCCGAGATCGCCGGAATGATCGCATTGCTCAAAAGTTCCACCCCGGTTCGCAGAAAGGCGCAGAAAAGCCGGAACGATCTGTTGTAACGCATTTCCAGAAACTGCCCCATGCTCAAGGCTTTGGTCTCCCGCAAACGGTAGGTGCAGTATCCGGTCAGCGAAAGCATCAGCGATATCGGCAGGATCACTCCGCCCCAGAAGTTTGTGGAAAAACCGGTACGGTAATTTGCTTCAACATAGGCGACGATGGCAACAATACTCAAGCTGTTCGCCATATCCCCGACCGAAATCAGATACCTGCCGCAAAGCCGTCCGCCGGCCAGAAAATCTGATACCCCACGCGCATAACGCCGGACATGATAAGCCATGTACAGCACAAAAGCAAAGGGGATGATCACAATCAGCCAATTATACCAATTCATGTAAAAATCCTTTCACTGCGGCAGTTGCCGGACACAATAAGCCCCCGGTACCGCATTTTTTGTTCCGGGAACAGCGGAAAGTGATATGCTCCGCCGCCCGGAGAAACAAGGAAAGATCAAAAATTCAATTCGCTTGCCAGACAGTCATTTACGCTGTTCTGTTTTTCCAATACCGCGGCGAATCCTTTTTCCAGAGTGAGCGTGACGATGACTTTGCCGTCGACATTCTCGCATTGGGCCTGTTCCGCAGTTGCTTCCGATTCCACACCATTGGGATCGTAGATGTAGATTTTCGGTTCAGTGGCATTGCCGAAGCTGTATTTGCCGGAACGTTTGGTAACGATCCTTTCTTCGCCTTCAACACATCCGGCGTAGATATTTTTGACCGTCAACGGGAACATGCGGGCGTAGATCGTCGGAGCTGTCGGCAGTTTGCTGACCAGCCAGTAAACATAGGTCAAACAGCCGTATTCCAGATTGTCCATCACGTTTTCATAGAGGTCTTTCGGAGTTTTCCATGCATCTTTACGGTGCTGATAGCCCGGATAATACCCCAGATTGACCGGATGGGAAACATGCTGGGTGATCGGCAGCTGATTGTAGGATGATTCTGTAAAGCTGCTGCTGGTCGGCAGGATCGACATCTGTTTGCGGGTGGCAGGCGTACCGTTGAAGAACATTTTTCCGCCCCGGCTGACGATAAGTTTGTTAAATTCCACTGCCGCATCGGAGGTGAGTATCGCCAGATCAGCTTTTTTCTTTGCGATTTTCCAGGTTTTCTGATCGATATCCACCGTCCGGTTGTCCCAGCGGTCATAGGTCCAGCGGCCGTAAGGAGTCCAGAAGCTGTAGCAGAAAGTATCAAAATAGATGGTTTTGATCCCGGCATCCATCGCCATATTGACCAGATCGGTCAAATATTTGTAATAGCTGTTGCCGACCATCGGGTAGTGGAGATTGATATAACCGACCGGGGTTTTGTCTTTGCTCCGGGAGATCCGCTGTTTGGGTTTGCCGTCAGCTTCGATGATCACACTGTCGGCATAGGGAACGGGGTCGGTCAAGCCCTGCGGCGGACCGGCGAAAACGGTCTGGATCCGGGCCGTGACCGAGAGATCCTGCGACCAGTTGGCAGCTTTTTTCGCGGCATTCTGCAACTTTTTAAGCTGCTGTTCACGTGAGCCGTACTCTTTCATAAAGTTTCTTGATCCCGGAGTGATCCAGAATGAGGGTTGTCCGAACCATGAATTATTGGTTCCGCCGATATATTTGCCGCCGAGATACTGAGTGACAGCGGTTTTCAAGGTTTCCGGTGTGTAACTGGACAACTGCGGATGCGGGCAGGTGCAGAAAATGAGGTTGCCGTCGATTTTGGTATTGACCTGCCAATCCCGGCGCAGCTGATTGATAAAATCCCAGTAATCGCCATTGCCGATGGGATAAAAGCTGAATTCAAACGTATAACTGTCATTGGGCGGCAGACCGAAAGAACGGTTTTGCACCGCCCCTCTGCCGGTAGACTTTTTCAAGGCCGCCTGCAAACGGTAGAAGTCATCTTCCAGTACCATTGCCAGCGTGGCATCAGGATATTCAAACAGGATCGACGAATTCTGTGCCGGAGAATCCGGAAGCGGTGCAGAACCCGGCCGGTAGCAGCCGGCGATCCGGACATTGTCTTTGGCCGGAATTTTGGCCGGGGTCAACACGTTGTCAAACGCGATGGCCAGATCACCGGAAGAGATGTTTTTGTAGGTGTCTTTGACCACCAGTTTGTGTCCGGCGGTCTGGATCACCCGGTGCAGAGTGTAATATTTGCACTGGAAATCAACGATAGCTTTTTCGCCTTCCCGGGAGACTTTTACATTATTTCCCGGAATCAGATACCAGGCTTCTCTGGGCATATCCGGATAGGATATCCGGGTTTTCAGGGCATAACTGTTTCCCGGCAGGGTGATGGTCAATTCTCCATTGTCCCTGACCTGCCATGACCACCGGGGAACCGGCTGCCGGTTCACGGTATCCAGTGGTTCCTGCGGCGCGGCGATGGCCGAAACCGCACTTAAAATCACCGCCGCTCCGGCGGACTTCCATAATTTGAACATAAATAATATCTCCTTGATTTTTATTATTTTTACATTAACCCGGTCATTTATAGCATTAACTGTATATAAAAGATCGGAACTGTTTTTTACAAAGCAAGGTCGGCACCGGCTCCGGGAAAAGTGCCATCACAACTCCAATATTTCCGGTCAGCTCCGCGTGTCCACACCAGATCAAAATTCACCCATTCCACATGACCGTCAACCATGCAGAAATTGGCACTCTGGTTATGATGTTCACCGATATTGTTTTTCACAACGCCATTGGATTTACGGGCATTAATATTATACGGGTAGATATTCCAAATCACCGGCAGCCGTTTTGTGCCGGCATACTCCGTCGCAGTATTGGTATCTGCAAATTGAATCAAGGTGGAGGATGAAGTTATTTTAGAAATTTTGATATTGTTGGGATCATAAAAAAGTGTCTGCAATCCATAGCTTCCGTAACTGCCCGGTCCACCAAATATACCATTGGCGGTGGCACATTTGAATACATCGTTTTTCCATGCTTTACCCGCATTGGCAGTCGATATGACACTGTAATTTTCTCCCCCGACATACGGCGATATCTGAGCTCCCCATATGGTACTCTGCCTGTTATTGAGCATGTATCCGTCAGATGCATCTGAATACATCGCTGACCCGGAACCGAGCTGTTTCAAATTGGATTTGCAGGAGGCATCCTGACCGGACAATCTGGCCTTCTGCAGAGCCGGGAGCAATATTGCCGCCAGAATGGCGATAATGGCAATGACTACGAGCAGTTCGATAAGGGTGAAGCCGTACGGCTTCACCATCTCAACAGATGGTGAATAAGTTTTCTTTTGCATAACTTTCTGTCCTTTCCTGTAGGTTGTTTACCGGGTCGGCCGGACCGTCCGGCAGACCGCATGTCTTGAAGAACTGGTATTAATGTAGCAGTGTAAATAATAAATTGCAAACAACTTATGGTGCATTATATTATCAAAATGCGGATACAAAAATCACCGGTTGTTTCCGGTTTATACCGGGGATTTTATGGAATTTCGCGGGGGAAATATTACTGTTTCCGGGCATGACGGACAGTAACAAAGGGCTGAGCAGGATCAGCCGGCAGCTGCCGTAGAAAAGCAGCCGGGAGAATATGACAGATGGTATTATCAAACAAGCGGTTTGAAATTATGTTTAACAAAGTTTTTTCATTTTCCGTCGAGTTTGCGGGAGATTTCGTCGAGCTTTTCCAGAACTTCATTTACTTTGAAATACCAGCACCAGAAGGCCCGGATGACCAGAAACAGAATAAGAACGATTGAGAAATAAAGCACCAACGGTAAAACAGCCATGACATACCTCCTGTAAAGTGTATAATAGTTTTTTTGATTTATGTTTCATACCGTAAATAAAAATCAGCCACCGGGTGCTGCCCGGACGTGG
Organism: Lentisphaeria bacterium; assembly: GCA_017628235.1. Taxonomy (GTDB): domain Bacteria; phylum Verrucomicrobiota; class Lentisphaeria; order Victivallales; family Victivallaceae; genus UBA1784. The sequence continues at coordinate 36,649 of JAGBZM010000032.1, forward strand.
TTCGGCGGCGGCAACGTGCCGCTGCGATAAGCGTGCCTTCGCTGCGCCGGGCGCGGTCGAGTATGATTTGGTACACTTCCGCGCCGTACTCGGTGCAAAATCCGACCTTATCCCGTACTGTCTCCACCGCTTGGATCAAAGCGTAAGCAAAAAAACAGCCGGAATTGCGGTTTTTACCAACCGAAAATTGCCAGTTCGGCAGCTGTCAATTCCCGTACCTGTCCGCACGGCAGTTCCTTATCCAGTTCCAGAGAACCGATTGCCACCCGTTTGAGAAACAGCACTTTTTTCCCGGCACGTTCACACATTCTTTTGACCTGATGATACTTGCCCTCGGAGATCTCCACATAAACTTTGCGCGGATCAGCCGGATCGATTTCCAGCCGGGCGGGGCGGGCGGTAAATTCCCGGAATTCCATCCCCGCTGCAAAAAGTCCGATATCCGCTTCAACTGCCGGCAGATCCAATTCAGCATAGTAACGCTTGTACAGATTTTTTCTGGGCGACATCAATTCATGGTCAAACTGTCCGTCATTGGTCAGCAGCAGCAAGCCTTCTGTATCTTTATCCAGTCTGCCCACCGGAAACGGCGCAAAGTGGCGGTACTCCTCCGGCAGCAGATCCACTACCACCGGATCACGGTCATCTTCCGTAGCACTCAAATACCCCTGCGGCTTATTCAGCATGAGATAGATGAACTTCCGGTAAACGATATTTTTCCCGTTGACCCATACGTTATCGCGGTTTTCATCGACTTTCATATCAACTTTTCCGGCAATGACTCCGTTGACGGTGACGGCCTTGCGTTTGACCAGTTCGCGCACCTCTTTGCGGCTGTAAGGCGCGGCATCTGAAAGATATTTATCCAAACGTATCATAATTGTTTATTTATTGCTGTTATCTTATTTGTCGTGAAGACACTATCTAATATAATCCGATTTCCGGAAATTAAAAGCTATGACCGGAAAAAATCCCGAAACTTGTATCCGGCGGGAGGAAAACTCACCTCCCATGCGCCAGCTGGAAAATTTTTTACCGCAAATCCAACCATAAAGTCATTGAAAAAAATACAAATCATCCTATAAGTATCAAACAGAGAGGAGAAGTTTAATGTTTTCAGTGTCGTTGTCTGCATTCAACCGCGCGGCGGTCCTGCTTGCAGCCATTTTGTTCATGTCCGCCGTATGGGGACTCGGCCATATTCCGGATGCCAATTTGCAAATGATCGTTTTCACCAGTCTGGTTTCTGCGTTGCTGGCGGATATCGGGCCGTTTGGCAGCAGACTCAGGCAGGCTGTAATTTTGGCATGTTACAGTGCTGCTGCCCAATTTATTTTTTCAGTTTCAGGAAAATTGCCTTTTCTGCAGGTGATCGTTTTCGTGATGTTTGCTTATTTTACCTTTTTGACTTTACCTGACCGCCGGGCCGGATGCATCGTGCTGCTGACCGGCTGCCTCGGGATTTCTGCTCCGCCGGGATTTCTTCCGGCTGCCGGCAGAAGTATCGATATTCTTACTGCAATACCCGTCATCATGGTTGTTACTGCTTTGGGCAATGCGGGACGGCAGGAGAACGGAGAAACCAATCTTGCACCGATCCCGTATTCTCCATATCAGGCAATGGTGTTCTCCGCCAAACTCGGTATCGCCATGAGTATATCCGGCATATTGCAGCTGACTCAGGGAATATGGATCATGATGACACTGCTTTTTATAAATATGAGCAAAACATCTGATTCTTCCGGTGAAAAACTTGCCTGGCAACGTGTATTTGCTGTGCCGGCGGGCATTCTTATCGGAGGCTTGCTGCTCGGAACATTTTTCCGGATCGATCACCGTTTCATCTGGCTGCTTCCATTGGTTGCTGCGACCGGTTTTTTCATTCTTTACAGCGGCAATTTTTTTCTGTTTTCCATTATTTTCATGATAACGCTGACAGTTTTTTCAGATTGGCAGACGGGAGCCGGTCACAGATTCAACTTCTGGGAAAACTTTTTTCCCCGTACAACCGCCACCTGGATCGGTGCAATGATCGAGCTGCTTTCCGGTTATCCCGGAAAATATAACCAAGGAGATGCCTCGCGATGAACTTCATCAGAAAATACCTGCCGTTGACAGTATTGCTCATCATTTTGCTCTGTTGGGCGGGCTATTGGCTTTTCTGGCATATCCGGCCTTTTACCGGCAACGCCTTCATCTTTGCCAACACCCGCCCGGTTTCCCCCTGGACCGCCGGATATATTACCCGGATACTGGTGAAAAACAATCAATTTGTTGCCAGAGGCACTCCGTTATTCACAATATTTTCGCCTCCGTATCTGCTGAAAGCAGAGGAGTTGAAACACGAGTTGGAATCTCTTTGCGCCCAATTGAAAAGCTGTGAAGCAAACCGGGTCCGCGCCCTTGAGGAAATAAAAACATTCCGGGCCGATGTCGAAAAGTTCCGTTTCCTTTATTCACGCGGTGAAAAAATGTTCAAAGCTGCCGCCGTTTCAGAAGATTATGTCATCGACCAGCGGAGAAACCTCGAAGTGGCTCTCGCCGGTATGGCGGCAGCCGGACATAAAGCTGAAGCTCTGGCCCACGATTGTACTTCATTGCAGGCACAGATAAAAAAGACCGAAGCGGCACTGAAACTCCAGCAGATCTGGTGCCGGCAGACCACAGTAACAGCTTTAAGCGACGGATATGTGGTCAATATGACCATCTCACCGGGCGGATATTATAAACCGGGGGATATCCTGTTTGCTTTCATCGATTCATCCGAGTGGTATGTACAGGCAAATTTCAAAGAGAGTGAACTTTCTGAGATCGTTCCCGGAACCCGTGCCCGCATATGGCTCAGACAATACCCCGGACGGGAATATCACGGCGAAGTTTGCAGCATCAACTGGGGAACTGAACGCCGTCTGACTGCCCCGCACACAGGGGTGGCCGAGGTGAAAAAGGAAAATGAATGGTTCATGCTGCCGCAGAGATATCCGGTGCAGATCAGAATTCTCGATCCGGATAAAGATCTGCACTTGCATTTCGGCGGCAGTGCCTATGTGGAACTGGAAATACCGGCTCATCCTTTCCGTCAATTTTTCTGGGAGTTGTTTTTGTGGCAATAAGATATGTTTATGCAAAATGCAGCGGAATATTTGTCCGTTTCCTTTACTGTATGCTGATTCCGGCGGTGATATTTCTGTCCGGCTGCATGTCTCCGCCGGGGCCGTTTGAAACGCTTGATGATTTCCGCCGGGGATTCGCTGTACCGGAAAATATTATGGAAATTCCCGCAGACCGGGTGTTGACATTGCAGCAAGCAGTGGAGACCGCATTGCACAACAATCCGACCAATCTGGCAGCGGCGCAATCAGTGTATGCTGCCAGATACGGATATCTTCGCGCACTGGCGGCTTATGCCCCGGAACTCAATGCCGGTTATTCACTCGGACACACTCTGTCTCGCGGCTGGGATCTGAAAAATCCGCCGGTCGGAGTTATGAAAAAGAATGACCATCTGATCACCAACGGAACCATTCAGGCCAGCTGGCTGCTTTTTGACGGCTTCGCCCGTGAACTGGAGACCATTATCGCCAGACAGGAATACAATAAAAGCACCAAAATCGAAAAAAACGTCAGACGTCTGCTGGCACGTGCCGTAGCTTATGCCTATTACGACATGTACCTTGCAGGGGAAGAAATGATTATCTGCGAAGAAGATCTGGCATTTCAGAATCTGGCATTGCAGCAGGAAGAGGAGAGATTCCGCAACGGGCACACCTCCAAAGCTTCGGTTCTGAATTTCAAGATTCTCGCCGCCCGCGCCCGGAGCAATATCCGCAATGCCCGTTACCGCCGTCAGGTGGCATTTCATGCGTTATCCGCCCTGCTTGGATATACTGACCGGCAGCTGCCGGAGGATATCGAACTTCAGAAAATCTCCCGGAAAGAGCTGCCGTACATTTATGATGAAAATTATTATCTCGAACTTGCCGTCAGCAACCGTCCCGATCTGGCAGCAGAAAAGATCACCCTGCACATCAGTTGGCGGGAGAAACAAAAATCTTATGCCGGATTTTTTCCGGAGTTCCGTCTTTTTTCAGAATTAACTTTCGATACCTATAACGCCCGCTACGGCGGTTACCGGGTGTCGGGATCCCACAGCAGCCGGGGAAGTTTCATTTACGGAGTGGAAGGCAAATGGAATATATTCCGGGGGCTGGCTGCGGTGAACAGTGTGCGGAGGCAGGAGGCTCTGGAAAAAGTTGCCTTATGGGGACTGAATGCGAAGTTTCTGGAAATCGCCGCCGAGGTCAAAGATGCACATGCACATTGCGAAAATGCCGGTTATCAGGTGAAAATTTTTCAAGACATGGCACAATGGGTGCGTGAGCAGCGCGATCTTGTTTTCAGTGAATACCGCAACGGCCGGGAAACGATAACGCGGCTGAATGAAGTTCAGGCAATATTGATCGAAGCGCAAAGCCAACTGGTCATTTCGGAAGTTGAATTCAGTAAAGCTGCAGCTCAGCTTGCCGCTGCCGCCGGTCTGCCGCTGTCCCGGCTTTATGACCTTCCTGAAACGCAGTTTTGAAAAGCGCGATCAAACATTCCGGAGTATTAAACTTTTTTTGAAGACATTTCCGGTGATACTGTTTCAATAAAAAAAAGAGACTTCGGCTAAAATAAAATTCAATTCCAGATTGGACGAAAAAAGCATAGATTTTTGATTATCAGGCACTCTTTTGATTTATTTGATTAGTTGACTTGCTAATTGAATTTTTTGTGATATATTATGCTGCAGGAGGCAATTATGGAAATATCACAAGTTCTCAAAGCGATGAGTCACCCCATTCGTTTGCAGATGGTGGAACTTCTGCTGCAAAGACGGATGTGTGTCCGCAGCCTGGCACGCCATTTTGAAGTCTCTGAACCTACCATTTCGGTACATTTGAAAGTGCTGAAAAATGCCGGACTTATCGTTGGCGAAAAGAAAAGTTACTATATGCACTACCACGTTATCCGGGAAAATGTCGCAGCTCTTTCGCAATTCTTTGCCGCCTTGTCCGTCACCCCGGCAGCGGAGCTGCAATGCTGCAAAAAGTCCGGTTCCTGTCATTGCAAATGCCACTCAAAGAAGGATTGAATTTATATGAAACGCCACCAGATAACCATTATCAAAGCGGCAATAATTCTGATTGTTGCCGGAATCGCTTTTTATTTCTGGAAACTTGCTCCGGTAAGCGTGCCGACTTTGGAAGTAAAGTCTTCGCTCATTGGGCAAACGGTTTTCGGAACCGGCACGCTTGAGGGCAAAACCCGTCTTGCCGTCAGTCCAAGAGAAACCGGCGCAATCCGCAAACTTTATGCCGATCAGGGAGATATGGTCAAAGCCGGAACTTTGCTGGTTGAAATGGATGCCGATGATATTCTTCAACAGAAACGCGTTGCCGAAGCAGAACTTGCAGTGGCGCAGGCGGCTTTACAGCGGATCGATGCTGAGATCCGTTCTGCCAAAGCCAATTTGGAATACGCCAATTCGATGTTTCAACGCAGTGAAAAACTTTTATCCAGTAACGTCGAATCCCGTTCAACTTACGATAAAAACCGCCAGAATATGCTCGTCGCCGCCGCCGATTTTGAACAGGCAGGGAAACTCCGGATCGAAGCAGAATCCACCCTTGCCAAACATCAGGCACAAATCGCTTATTACAACACCAAACTTGCCGAAACACGCTTGACTGCTCCTTTTGATGCCCTGATCGTCCGCCGTAACCGGGAACAGGGAGCCATCGTCAATCCGGGCGTTTCCATTATGGACATTGTGGATACCTCCACTATTTGGGCGTCGGTCTGGGTGGATGAAACGCAAATCGCCCATTTGCAAAACGGTCTTGCGGTGGATGTATTTTTCCGAACCTTGCCGAAGCAGCGTTTCTCCGGAAAAATCTGCCGTCTGTGGCGTGAAACTGACCGGGAAACGCGGGAATATAAAGTTGACATCGCTTTAGCAAAATAAAACTTAAAAATCCCAAACCTATTGAAAGTACTTTTAGGATTACATTAAGACAACCTTCTATTTTTTCATAGATACTACTCTTTTTGAGGGTTACATATAATTTTTCCAATCGAGCAAATTTATCTGTAATCGTCAAATCAATGATGCCGGAATGCACAATACATTTTTATTTGGTAAAGGCATTATTTCGGGACAACTGCAGACCACTGCTCCTTTTTTTACTTTTATTGTGAGCTTGTCAAGTACGCTGAAATGTTTGGCATATTCCCCTTTCGGAGTGGAAGACTTTTTGAATTCTATTGGATAAAATCCGTCTGCTGATTCAATAAGCAGGTCGATTTCTTTTTTGTCCTTATCGCGATAGAAATACAACGAGGGCTCGTTGATTCCGGCATTCCAGTAAGATTTCAGTATTTCTGAAATGCACCAGGTCTCAAAAAATTCTCCGCTCATTGCGCCTGCTTCCAGAGTTTCCGGAGTGGGCCAGCGGGTAAGATATGCACATAATCCGGTATCAAGCATATAGAGCTTGGGAGTCTTGACCAACCTTGCTGTAAGGCTTCCGGTGTATGGATGATGCAGATATACGATCCGCGAAGAAGTAAGAATTGTCAGCCAGCTTTGAGCCGTTTTATTGTCAATTCCGGCATCTCTGGCAAGCTCCGCATTATTGAGCAACTGACCGGTTCTGGCAGCACAGGAGCAAAGGAATTTATAGAATTTATCAAGATCGTGAACTTTCGTAAGATTACGGATATCACGTTCAAGATAAGTGGCAATATAACTTGAATAGAAGAAGTCCCGTTCCTGTGGAGTTGCATTGATGACTTCCGGATAACAGCCCGTCCAGATGCGTTTGAATAATTCACTTGCACTGATGCCTTTTTCTGATGAAAACTGCAAATCAGGTGCAAAGGGGGTATTTTTTCTATCTGCCAG
>JAGBZM010000033.1 GCA_017628235.1 Lentisphaeria bacterium
AATTTGTTTCGCCGTTGTCGCTGGCGGCAGTAGCAGCCGGAGCCGACGGCCTGATCATCGAAGTACACAACAATCCCTCCTGCGCCAGATGTGACGGTATGCAAAGTCTGACTATGCCGGATTTTGAAAAACTGATGCAGAAAACTGCCATGATAAAAGAGGCACAGCTCGCCTGTGCCGCTATGTGAAAGAGGTGAAAAATGGATATTTCTGAAGCAAGAAAAGAGATCGACCGGATCGACAGTGAAATGCTTTCACTCTTTGCCAGACGCATGGAATTGGGCGGAGTTATCGGGAAGTTGAAAGCAAATAAGCATCTGCCGATCGAAAATCCTGAACGTGAACGGGAGATTCTGCTGAAGATCTCCCGGGAATCCGGCAGTGAATTGCAAAGCTGCGCCCGGATATTGTTTTCCACCCTCTTTGAGTTGAATAAATCTTTCCAGCGGCGCAAACTTGCGGAAAATGGTACATTTGCCCGGAAACTTGCTGATTCTCTGACCGGTACTGCCGCGCTGTTTCCCGCCACCGCCAAGGTCGGCTGCTGCGGAGTGCCGGGAGCTTACGCCCAGCTGGCCGCTGACCGCTTTTTTCAATTGGCGGATATCACCTATTTCAATGATTTCAGCGCAGTGTTTCAGGCTGTGGAAAAGAAACTCTGCCGTTACGGGGTCCTGCCGATCGAAAATTCCACTTCCGGGACGATCGATCAGGTTTACGATCTGATGCTTGATCACCGTTTCCATATTGTCCGCAGCTGCCGTCTGCAGGTCAGACATGCCCTGCTGCTGCCGCCGGGAGCTGAAATCAGCCGGATAAAAGAGGTCATCTCTCATGAACAGGGGTTGAAACAGTGTGCCAATTTTCTGAAAACTCTCGGCGATGTAAAGACTTCCACTGCCGGCAGCACCGCACTGGCCGCCCGGATCGTCAGTACTTCCGGCCGGGATGACATTGCTGCCATCGCCAGTATGGAGTGTGCCGGGATCTACAATCTGTCCGTTGCCGCCGACAATATTCAGGATCAGGATTCCAATTACACCCGCTTCATCTGCATTTCCCGTGAACCGGAGATATATCCGGGCGCATCGAAAATCAGCATCATGGGAACCTTGCCCCATAAACCCGGCGCACTCTACCGGCTGTTGGCACGGTTCGCGGTTCTGGGGGTGAATCTGACCAAACTGGAGAGCCGTCCCCGGCGCGGCGGAAGCTTTGAATATATGTTTTATTTTGATTTTGAAGCATCCCCGGCCGATCCGGAGATCCGGATGCTGCTGGAGGAACTGGTCTCCGATGGCGGCAAATTCACCTTTTTAGGCAGTTACAGTGAAATTTGAAGTTGCTTTTTTCGCTTGAAAAATATGTTTTCAGGTGATATATTACCTGTGAAACATATTTTTTATTGATATTTGCAGGGAGATGATTTATGAATCCGGAATATGATTTTTCGGCCATTGAGAAAAAATGGCAGCGTTTCTGGGAAGAGAACAAAACTTTCCGGGCAGAAGATTTGGCGGATAAACCGAAATATTACTGTCTGGATATGTTCCCGTATCCGTCGGGAGCCGGTCTGCATGTGGGCCATCCGGAGGGGTATACGGCAACTGATATCGTTTGCCGCTACAAGCGGATGAAAGGTTTTAACGTGCTTCATCCGATGGGATGGGATGCATTCGGTCTGCCCGCCGAACAGTATGCGGTCGATACCGGAACCCATCCGGCGATCACGACTGAAAAAAATATCAATCACTTCCGCGAACAGATCAAATCCCTCGGTTTCAGTTACGATTGGGACCGGGAGATCAATACTACCGATGTCGATTACTACAAGTGGACCCAGTGGATCTTTATGCAGCTGCATAAAAAGGGTTTGGCTTATCTGGATGAAGTGGCGGTGAATTGGTGTCCGGCTCTGGGAACGGTTCTGGCCAATGAAGAGGTCATCAACGGCCGCAGTGAACGCGGCGACCACCCCGTTGAACGCCGCCCGATGAAACAGTGGATGCTCAAAATCACTGAATATGCGGAAAGATTGCTCAACGATCTGGATGAACTTGACTGGCCCGAAGGCATCAAAGAGATGCAGCGCAACTGGATCGGCAAATCCATCGGTGCGGAAGTCATTTTCCAAACCACCTGCGGTGAAAGTGTCACCGTTTACACCACCCGTCCGGATACTCTTTTCGGCGCGACTTACATGGTTCTGGCTCCGGAACATCCGCTGGTGGACAAGCTGACTTCCGCTGAATGCCGTCAGGCGGTTGAAGCCTACCGGGATGCCGCCGGCAAAAAAAGCGATCTGGCCCGGGCCGAATCCACTGAAAAAACCGGTGCATTCACCGGTGCTTATGCGATCAATCCTGTCAATGGAGATAAAATCCCCATCTGGATCGCGGATTATGTGCTGATTTCCTACGGTACCGGTGCGATCATGGCGGTGCCGGCACACGATACCCGCGACTTTGAATTTGCTCAGGTTTTCGATCTGCCGGTGAAGTGCATCATCGCTCCGGATGCGGCAGCGGCTCAGGCCGAAGGTGTCGATCTGGAAGCGGTTCTCGCCGGTAAGGCCTGCTGGACGGGGGAAGGCAAACTGATAAATTCCGCCAATGCCGACGGTCTGGATCTCAATGGTCTCTCGGTCAAAGATTCCAAACCGGCCGCCACCAGATGGCTCGCTGACCGCAATATGGGACGCGAAGCGGTGAAGTACAAATTGCGCGACTGGCTTTTCAGCCGTCAGCGTTACTGGGGGGAACCTTTCCCGATCATCCACTATGAGGATGGTTCAGTGGAATTGGTCAGCGAGAGTGAATTGCCGGTAGCTCTGCCGGAGATGCCGGATTTCAAACCCAGCGGCACCGGTGAACCGCCTTTGAGCAAGGCCGGAGAGTGGCTCAATTACACCGATCCGGTCACCGGACGCAAGGGCCGCCGCGAAACCAATACCATGCCGCAGTGGGCCGGTTCTTGCTGGTATTATCTGCGTTATATCGATCCCAGAAATACGGAAGCAGCATGGGATAAGAAGTTGGAAAAATACTGGCTGCCGGTCGATCTTTATGTCGGCGGCGCGGAACATGCCGTACTGCATCTGCTTTATGCCCGTTTCTGGCACAAAGTCCTCTATGATCTGGGCTATGTCCACTGCAAAGAACCTTTTACCAAACTGGTCAATCAGGGTATGATTCTGGGCATTTCTTATAAAGATTCCCGGGGCGCGCTGGTACCGACCGATCAGGTGGATTTCACTGCTAATGGTCCTGTTCGCAAAAGTGACGGCGAAGCATTGGTCGAATTCCCGGCGAAAATGTCCAAGAGTCTGCGCAATGTGGTCAATCCGGACGATGTCATCGCCCGTTACGGTGCCGACAGTATGCGCCTTTATGAGATGTTCATGGGGCCGCTGGAAGCGGTCAAACCCTGGAATACTGCCGGGGTGGAGGGCGTACACCGTTTCCTGAAAAAGGCTTACCGGGTCATCGGACTTACTCCGGTGGTCGATGAACCGATGAGCAAAGAGCTGGAACGCATTGTACATGCCGCGATCAAAAAGGTCGGTTCGGATCTGGAGACTTTCGGCTTCAATACCGCCATCAGTGCGATGATGGTCTGCTTGAATGAATTGGCAAAATTGTCCGCCATCCCCCGGGAAGCTGCAGAAAAATTCACTTTGCTGCTTGCTCCGTTCGCACCCCATCTGGCCGAGGAACTCTGGGAAAATCTCGGACACAGCAGCACACTGGCATACGAAAAATTCCCGGAATATGATGAAGCTGTCCTGCAGGTCAGTGAAGTCGAAATTCTGGTGCAGGTACTCGGCCGGCCCAAGGCCCGCGTGATGATGCCGGTGGATTGTGATGCCAAAACTGCAGAAAGCATCGCTCTGGCCGATGAGACGGTCCAGGCTGCTCTCGGCGGCAAGACTCCGAAAAAGGTCATCTTTGTCAAAGGGCGTCTGGTCAATATCGTTATTTGAAACAGCAGGTGATGAGATGAAATTTACGGTGAAATCGATTTCGCTGGCGGTGGTTTTGATGCTGCTTTGCGGGTGTGAAGTGGTCCGTTTGAGTAACGGAAAATATGAATCGACTCTGCCGGGACGGGGGGATTTCGCTGCGGTGTACGGAGATTTGATCATTTTGCGTCTGCGTAATCCGATCAATGAATCCGGTACCGGTGACGGTTACTGGGATTGGGGCGGCAAATACAAGGTCATTGACGGCAATACGATCGAATTGGATATGGATCGGGAGACCGGGCGCAACTGGAAGTTTTACTACGAGCTGCGCAAGCAGGACAATGCGATCCGGGTGCTGGATCACCGGGCGGAAAACAGTTTCCGGCTGGAATACATCCCGGCAGTACCTGATAACCGGAGAAATCCGGTCAATTCTCCGGCATCTTATCCGGTTTACAAGTAAATTCAATAACCGTGCTCTCTTAGCTCAGTTGGATAGAGCGGCTCCCTCCTAAGGAGCAGGCCGCGCGTTCGATTCGCGCAGAGAGCACCATTTTTTTGTCCGCTTCCGGGAGGCGGGATCATTCAGTTTTGGCGTAAAGCAGATGCTGACAATTGTCGCAATGTTCGATTTTGCCTTTGGATAATTCGTTGGCGGTCTGCAGTGTCACGCGCATATGGCAGTTGCCGCAGCAGCCATTATCCAGCTCTGTCAGCGGCGGAGTATTGTCCTTGCCTTTAAGCAGCCGGTTATAGGTGGTCAGCAATTCGTCTCTCACATTGGCCGCGAGAACGGGGCGGTCCTTGAGGGCCTGGTCGATTTCGGCTTTCACAGTCTTGGAAAAGGCCAGCAGCTCTTCAAATTCAGTGCGGGCATTGCGTAATTCCAGAGCATTGGAGCGTTTGATCTTTTCCGCTTTTTCCTTCAATTCAGCGACCAGATCGAGTTTGAGGATCAGCTCCTCTTCTATCTCACCGATCTTGCGTTTGTTGTCGGCGATCTGGGCGAGCATGGCCTGATATTCGTTATTTTTCTTGACCAGTGCGGATTGCTGCTGCAGCTTCTGGCTGTCGGCGGTCAGTCTGGCGATTTCCGCTTCGCTGCTTTTGATGGCGAGTTCCTCTTTTTTGACGGCATCGGCAGCGGCGGCGGTGGCGGCATTCAACTTGTCCCGGCGGGCGATGATAGCATCCATTTCTTTGGGAAGCAATTGCAAACGCTGTTCCATTCCTTTGCGCCGCAAATCCGCTTCCTGCAATATCAACAATGCTTCCAAACTGGGGTCGGTCATGATTTTTGTACTCCTTGAAATAGTTATCTGCAATTACTTCGTAATACGGAAGAATATACGGCAACTTTGCCCCGATGTCAAGTTATTATAATAAAATAAATTGCAAAAATATGATTTTCGTTTGAATAATGGCCGGATTGACATCAATATTGTACCAATCCGGCTTGACAATGACTTGTTTAACATATATATTATGAGTGTGAAGGTTTCAGACCGGAGAAAAAAATTGTTTTTTTGGATGCCAAGCGGGACGGTCTGCCCGCTTTTTTAGTCCCTTGAAGTGATGAAATGAGGAGGAACATACAATGAGTAATGAGTTATTGACTGTTATTGAATATTTGAGTCAGAGCCGCAGCATCAGCCGGGAAAATATCATCCGGGCACTGGAAAATGCCATCCTGTCCGCTTCCCGGAAAAGCATTCATCCGGCCAGCGAATTGAAAATCAAAATCGACCCGCCTACCGGACGTATTCAGGCCTGGGCGGTGCTGGAAGTGGTCGATCATATCCCGGAAAACAGCGATCAGATTGTTATCGGCCGGGCGCAGGAGCGTTATCCGGATGTGAAAGTCGGTGACCGCATCGAGTGGGAGGTCACTCCCAGCAACTTCGGGCGGATCGCGGCTCAGGCGGCCCGGCAGAATCTTACCCAGCAGCTCCGCCGCGCGGAAAAAGAGAATGTGCAGGAGGAGTTCGCCGGACGGCTCGGACAGATCATTTACGGAACTGTGAAAAAGATCGAGACCGGCAATGTCCTGATCGACTTCCAGAAAGCCGAAGGCATCCTGCCGCTGCGCGAACAGATCCGCGAGGAGAAATATGCTCCCGGCGACCGGATCAATGCCCTGCTGATCAAAATTGATGTCAATTCTTCCGGCCCGGCTCTGGTCGTTTCCCGGACGGTTCCGGAATTTGTAACCAGATTGTTTGAGCGCGAAGTCAGCGAGATCCATGACGGCGTGGTCACGATCAAAGGCATCGCCCGCGAACCAGGTAAACGCAGCAAGATCGCAGTTGCTTCCAGCGATCCCCGGGTCGATCCGGTCGGCGCATGTGTCGGCGTGCGCGGCACCCGGGTCAAACGGATCACCGATGAACTCGGAGCCGAAAGAGTCGATATCGTACCATTCGATGAGGATATCGCCGTTTATGTTTCCAATGCCTTGCAGCCCGCCCAGGTGCAGAGCGTGAAAATCGATGAGGAAAACCATGCGCTGCTGGTCATAGTCAATGAGGATCAGTCCAAAGTCGCTTTCGGCAGAAAAGCGCAGAATGTCCGGCTGGCAGGCAAACTGGTCGGCTGGACCATCAAACTGTGCGATGAAACCAGCAAGGAACGGGCCCCGTCGATCGAAGAACAGATGAAAATCGCCGCCGGTAAACTGGTGGAGGCATTGAATATTTCAGCCGATGATGCCGCCAGGCTGGTCGCCAGCGGATTCGTGACCGTCGATGGCCTGAAAGCCGCCGATCCGGAGGCCCTGGAAGCCGTCGAAGAGATCGACCTGAATGCTCTCCGCAACGCGCTGGAGAATCTTGACTGACGCATAAGGAGGGTATGAATCATGGATGTAACAGTAAAAAGTCTGGCTAAAAAGTATGGGGTTTCCGCCCGCGATATCGTCCGCGAACTCAATGATCAGGGGTTCGATGATATTTCAGATGTCAATGACGTGATCCCGGCAGACTCCATCGAATTGGTCGAGTCATACTTCAATGACCTTTATGATACCGAGGAGATCGATACTCCGAAAAGTAAACGCGGCAACAAAAATCAGCGCAGCAAAGGGCAGGAAAAGAGTATGCCCAAAGGCAATGAATCCCGCCGCCAGAACAACAGCGGGGATACCCCCGATGCCATCACTCTTCCATCTCCGGTCATTGTCAAAGATCTGGCTGAAGCTCTCGGCAAACGCCCCAACGAGATCATTACCGAACTTATCAAACTCGGTGAATTGGCCGGGATCAATCAGGCCATCAGCGATGCCAACGCCAAAAAATTGTGTGCGGCAATGGGCGTGGAACTGACCTTCGGCGCGGCTCCGAAAGCTGCAGCTCCGGCGGCTCCGGTGCGTAAAGTTGCGGTGGTCGATCCGGCCATGCTCAAAGAACGTCCGCCGGTGGTTACATTCATGGGACACGTCGATCACGGTAAAACTTCTTTGCAGGATAAAGTGCGTCATACCAATGTCACGGCCGGAGAAGCTGGTGCTATTACCCAGCATATCGGTGCTTCAACGGTGAAATTCAATGAAAAAGATATCACTTTCATCGACACTCCCGGACACGCGGCTTTCTCCAAAATGCGCGCACGCGGTGCCGATTGTACTGATATCGTGGTGCTGGTCGTCTCTGCCGCTGAGGGATTCAAACCCCAGACCATCGAAGCAATGAACCATGCGCTCGGAGCCAAAGTACCCATTATCGTGGCTATCAACAAGATCGACCTGCCTGAAGCTGATCCTGACAAGATCCTGCTCCACATGCAGCAGAATGGTCTGACCAGTGAAGACTGGGGCGGTGATATCGGTACGGTACGGGTTTCCGCCAAAACCGGTGCGGGCATCCCGGATCTGCTGGAACGTATCCTGCTGGAAGCACAGATGCTGGAACTCAAAGCCAATCCCAAAGCTCCGGCCGACGGCGTGGTGCTGGAGGCCCAGTTGGAACAGGGATTCGGGCCGACCGCGCATGTGCTGATCCAGGACGGAACTTTGAAAGTCGGAGATTTCGCGCTGTGCGGTGAACATCACGGCCGGGTCCGTACTCTGATCAACGATAAAGGGGAAAGGGTCAAATCGGTTCCGCCGGGGTTCCCGGTGAAGATCGTCGGCCTTTCCGGTATTCCTGAAGCCGGTGACCGTCTGGAGATCTGTTCTTCGGATAAAGAAGCGCGGCAAATCGCTGCGGAAAGGGTCGCCGCCAAACGGCAGGAAACTCTGGCCAGCAGTGCGATCAATTCCGCAGAGGACCTTTTCAGCAAATTGAATAAGGAAGAGGTCAATTCTCTGAATATCATCATTAAATCCGACGTGCGCGGTTCCGGTGAGGCGATCGCCCAGTCCCTTGAACAGCTGCCCAGCGAAAAGATCAAAGCCACCGTCGTGGCCAACGGGGTCGGGCCGATCAGTGAAAGCGACATCGACCTCGCAGCGGCGACCGATTCTCTGGTGGTCGGTTTCCACGTCCGGGTCAATCCCGGCGTGAACGATCTGGCGAAAAAGCAGGGCGTGGAGATCCGGTTGTACAGCATTATTTATGAATTGCTTGAAGATATCACCGATGCGCTTGCCGGTAAACTGGAACCGGAACGGAAAGAGAAGATTTCCGGCAGTGCCCGCATCCTCCAGATCTTTGAATTGAGCAAAGGGCCGAAAATCTGCGGCTGCCGGGTCGATTCCGGGGTGGTCAAAGTCGGTTCCAAAGCGCGGGTCTGGCGCAACCGTGAACTCATCTACAACGGTGAAGTGGTCAGCTTGCGCCACTTCCGTGACGATGTGCGGGAGGTGAAAGCCGGTCTGGAATGCGGTATCCGTCTGGATAACTTCGCTGATTTCATCGAGGGTGATGAGATCGAATTGTACGAAATCGAATATAAAAAGGCAACACTCTGATGGCGGAAAAAGTCGATCGTCTGACCCGGGTGAATGAGTTGATCAAGCGGGAACTGGCCGGATATCTGGAAAAGTTCCCGCCGGTGAAAGCGGCTAATATGCTTGTTTCCGTCACGGAGGTCAATACCAGTGTCGATCTGCGTAATGCGACGGTATCGATCAGTATTTTCGGCGGTAAAAACAGTGAGCGCGCGGAGATATTCAAGGAGTTGAATTCCAGACGGCCGGATATGCAGAAGGTTCTGGCCAGAACTCTTGGATTCAAGCATACGCCGGTACTGGCATTCAAACCGGATCGCCGGCTGGAACTCGGTGACCGCGTGCTGGCACTGCTCAATGAGCCGACGGAGAATATCTGAATGAATAATCTGCCGCCGGAATCCATCACTGAAAAACTGCTTCAGGCCAAACGGGTTCTGCTCCTGACCCATCTGCGTCCGGATGGTGATGCGTTGGGCAGCACTTTCGGCATGCGGGCCTTTCTCCGGTCGCAGGGCGTGGCGGCGGAAGTATTGATCCCGTGTGCCATCCCCCGGAGATACAGCCGTATGTGCCGGGATTTTGCCGTTTCGCTCTCCCGCCGGGAGTTGGATGATTTTGATCTGGTGCTTGCTCTGGACTGCGCCAATGAAGCGCGTTTGGGGTGCGGGGAATTTACTCCGGCGGAGTTGCGGGAAAAGAATTTCATCTGCATCGACCACCATCGCGGCAATTCGCTTGCCGCCGGGGAGTCGTGGATCATGCCGGAAGCCGCTTCGACCTGTCAGATGGTCATGCAGCTGATCTCTTCAATGGAGCTGCCGCTGGTGCCGGAGAGTGCGACATTTCTGCTTACCGGTATGATGACCGACACCGGATGTTTCTGTTTTTCCAACACCAGCGGTGAATCATTGCGGGCGGCCGCGCTGACAGTGGATGCCGGGGCAGATATCGAAAAGATCGCCAATGACATCTTTTTCAGTAAGCCGCTGACCCAGTTGAAATTTGAAGCGGAATTGATCGAAACACAGTTGCGTACAGTCTGCAATGGACAGGTGGCTTACGCCTGTGTTACAGATGAATTGCTGGAAAAATATGATTTTGATTTACGGGAAGATGAAGGATTGATCGACATTCTCCGGGGCTTGGAAGGGGTGGTCATCGCCATGTTGGTGCATCACCGTCCGGATGGCTGGAGGATCTCACTGCGCAGCAAGGATTCCCGGTTTCCGGTGGTGGATATCGCCCGGGATTTCGGCGGCGGCGGTCATACGATGGCGGCCGGATGTACGATCGATGTTCCGGAATTTGCTGAGGTCGAGCGTCTGCTGCTTCCCCGGTTTGAAAAGCTGCTTGCAGGTGAATGATGAAATTTATCGGTCCTCATGTTTCTATTGCCGGCGGGGTGGAAAATGCCCCGGTAAATGCCGCTTCATTCGGAGCAACTGCATTTGCCCTGTTTACCAAAAATCAGCGGCAGTGGAGTGCGCCGCCGATACCGGAAGCGTCGATCGCGGCATTCAAAGAGAACTGCCGCAAATACGGTTATTCTGCCGCAGCTATTTTGCCGCATGACAGTTATCTGATCAATCTCGGTCAGCCTGATCCGGTCAAGCGGGCGGCGGCATTGCGCGCATTTATTGATGAATTGCAACGCTGCCGGCAACTCGGTTTGACGATGTTGAATTTCCATCCCGGCAGTCATCTGAAACTGGTTTCCGAAGATGAAGGATGCCGGATCATTGCTGATTCGGTGCGTTCGGCTCTGCTGGAGGTGCCGGATGTGTGTGCGGTATTCGAGAATACTGCCGGTCAGGGAAGCAATCTGGGCTATTCATTTGAACAGTTGGCCATGATGCTGGAAGCTGTCGGCATGCCGGAACGTACCGGTGTATGTATCGATACCTGTCACGCTTTTGCCGCCGGTTATGATCTCTCCGGCGAGGAGGGATTTGAAGAGTGTTTTTCCCGGTTCGATCAATTGATCGGTCTGCAGAATCTGCGGGCGATGCACCTGAATGATTCCAAAGGCGTTTTATCCGGACATCTTGACCGGCATGCTCCGCTGGGTCAGGGAAGTATCGGATTGGAGACTTTCGGAAAAATTGCCGCCGATCCCCGGTTTGAGAATATCCCTCTGATCCTCGAAACTCCGGATGAATCCCGGTGGCAGCAGGAGATTTCCTACTGTCTGGCCCGGGCCAACGGGTGATTTACATTTCTGAGATTTTTTTGACCACAATGCCGATCCAGGCGATGTCTGCCGGAGAAAAGGGGATGATACGTCCTTCCGGATTGTCGCTGGTGAGCATCAACTGACTGTTTTGACGGCGGAAACGTTTGCACACCACCTTTTCCGGAGTGTTGCTCTGTTCGGTGAAACGGGCAACCACAACTTTATTATCCGGGATCAGGTCACAATTTTCCACCGGTTCGACCAGCACGATATCGTCATCCAGAATACGCGGTTCCATTGATATGCCATGCACCCGGAAAGCTCTGGTATCCCGCCGGGAATCAGCCGGTACCGGCACCGTCGGAGTGGTTTCCGGGTCCCATTGCCCCATTACCACAGTATCGGATTCCAGAGATTCCAGCGAACTGGCGGCATTGGCCCACTCCACGACCGGAACCGGCCGGACCAGCATGGCTCCATCCCGGTACATGCCGCGCGGCGACAACAGGAGCTTTTCCGCCGGCGTGACCGGGGCAAGATCCGGATCACAGTTGAGAATATCAAATACCGCCGAAAGCACATCCGGAAACCAATTCAATTCGCCGTCGAATATCCGCCGGAGCGACCGGCTGGAATCATAACCGATGGCCCGGCGCAGCTGATCCACATTGTCGATCCCGGCTTTTTGCATGGCATCGGTGACAAAGGCGCGCAATTCCGGAGTGTTGGCAATGGTACCGGAAGTGCGGGGGGGCTGCGGCAATTCCAGTACGGCAGAGAGTTTTTCCCAACACTCATCGGTGATCCAGAGTACTTTGCCATTCAGATAACGGGAGATATTGGATTCACTGATCTGACATCTGGCAGCCAGTTTTTTAGCCCCGCCAGCCCGGATGACCGCCTGCTGCAGCGCGTGCAGAATAGTCTCATTCAACCGCATGATAAACTTCCCTTTCCATATTTATAATTATCTACTTCAATATATAATATACACTGCTATTACATGCATGCAAGCAATTTTTTGAAAAAAGTTGATTTTTGCCCTTGAAAAATTGCACACATGCAATTATATTGAGTTTTTGCCGGGACGAAAGAGGTTTCCCGGAATTTTTTGCCCGGTTTGATTGCATGCATGCAATAACAAAAAACATATTTCAGCCGGGAATGGTTTGGAAATTGTCCAGAGGGGAGGAAAATCAGATGTCCGGAATGAAGAGCAGGAGCTTTGCAGCAGCAGAATATCAACAGAAATCACAGGAGGAAAGATGATGGATATTGCGATCGGTCATATCGATGATCCGTTGATTGCACCGTCAGGCATGGTGTATTCATTAAGAGGTTTGCGGCGTCTGGCGTCGGTATTGTGCGGTATTGGTGTTGACGATATGCGGCAGAAGCGCAGGAGGTCAACGGCGTGGAAGAAGGAGGGCGCATGGACGGAACAAACACCAAGCGGGAGGAAAATTTTGATGAATTGCTGAAATCAGTGGAAAGCGCATTGCTCCGCCGGGCAACCGGATATGAGGATGCTTCAGGCAAACTGGTGCCGCCGGATGTCCGGGCCGCGATGTATTGGCTGGAAAACCGCTGTCCGGAGCGATGGAAAAAATCCCGCACCCAGGAAAAGGATGAAGACCCGGAAAAATTGCTTTCCGGCGAAGAGAGTGCTTTATGAGAATTATCAATCGGTCAACAGTGAGGAAATAATACTTTGAACAACTATATTTTTCAGCGTAAAAACGCTCAATACAGTGCCAATGAACGCCGTTGGCGGCGGTCATCGGATGCTTATTCCGGCGGCAGAGAATACATTGAGCAGGCGTTGATCCGCCACGTTTCAGAGATCGATCTGGAATTTGCCGAACGCCGCCGCCGTGCCTATTACTTCAACTATCCGCGTGCCATCGCGCGGCGGATCACCCAGTATGCGTTGAGTGTCGATCCCGTACGGCGCAATGCCGATCCGGAACTGGTCGAGGATTGGAGCCGCAACGGTCTGCGTACCAATGAAGTAATGCGGCAGTTATCCACTTTGCTCAATGTTTACGGCCGGGCATGGCTGTTGGTGGAAATGCCGCTTTTCAGCGGAAATCCCACCCGTCAGCAGGCCAGAGAAGCGCGGCTGCGTCCCTATGCCCGGGCATTGTCGCCGCTGCAGGTGGTGGATTGGGCGTATGGTGAAGACGGTAAATTGCTCTGGGCCCTGGTTGCCGAGGAACAGTATTGCTGCGAAGATCCGTTTTCACCGCCGGTACGGGTCAGACGCCGGAGATTGTATGACCGGAATTGCTGGCGGCTTTTTGAAAACAGTTCTTCCGGGGTGCATGAGATCGCTTCGGGGATCAATCCGACCGGATGTGTACCGTTGATCCCGGTCACTGAACCGGATGGTTTCGGGCTGGCGGCCAATCACTGGTTCGAGGATGTGGTCAGGATCAGTGAAGCGATTTTGAATAATGAATCTGAAGCGCAGATGAATACGGTCAAACAGATGTTCGGCATGCTGGTGGTTTCCGATTCGTTTGCCCGCAGTGCCAGGAAACAGATCGGTCACAACGGCAGCGGCGACAGTTTTTCCGCCACCGTCGCCCGCAGTGCCGCCATCGTGGAATCTGTGGAGGAAAAAGGTATCAGCCGCTATATCAGTCCGTCCGGAGTGGCGACCGATACGATCCGCGCGGAGAACCGTTACCTGAAACAGGAGCTGTACGATGTGGTCGGTTTGGCAGTGCAGGGGAATTTGCGGGAAAATCAGAGTGCCGAGAGCAAAGCGTGGGATTTCCAGAATGTCAATCAGTTCCTCGCCGCCAGAGCCGATCTGCTGGAACAGACCGAGTTGGAGGCGTGGAAACTCATGCGTCGTTACGATCTGGATCTTCCGGTCCCGGAAATACGCTACAACCGCCGGTTCGCGGTCAATGATCTGGCTGGAGGCATCGCCGGGCTGCTGCAGCTTTCCGGGATCCCCGCCGGTAATGCCTATCGCCGGGCAGTAGGTAAAACTGCCGTCGAATTACTCGATGCCATCGGTCATGTCGGCACGCGGGAAAAAGAAAACATCATCAGAGAAATCGATCAGGAGACGAAAAATGAGTGAATCACTTCCGCCAGTTGCGGAAAATCCGGTTGCCGTACCGGAAAATCCGGCCGATCCGGCTGTCCGGTTGGCTGAATTGGAAAAAGATTACGGCACTTTACAGGAAAAATATGAGCAGCTGCATAAACAGAGCATTCTGGAAAAGATCAGCATGGAAACCGGATGTACCGATCCCGGATATCTGGAATATCGCGCCGGACGGCAGGGTATCGATCTCGGTGATCCGGCGGCAGTGCGGGCATTCGCCCGGGAATTGTCGGCCCATTCGCCGGGCTGTTTCCGCGCCCGGATCACCCCCGGCAGCAGTGCCGGCAGCTCTGTGACCAATCCCCCGTCCGGAGGTCAGGATGAGGGAATTTGCGGGGACCGTATCGGTTTGATCGCCAGATGTATCGGCGATGCTCCCGAAGCGGTCGGACGATGATATATTCACCCCAACGGATGATTATCGGAATCATTCAACAAATTGAGAAATTTTGAAGTTGTTTCAAAACACCAAGGAGAAAAAACTATGCTTTACAACTATTCTTTTGCCAATCGCAAGCGTGACCTGTCTGATGTTATGTCAACTGTCATCAAAGATGAGCCGCGCTTCATTTCCAATTTCCGCATGGCCCCGGATGCCATGTCGGCCAAACATGAGTATCTGGAAGACCAGCTCACCGGTCGCGGGATCTCAGTTACCGCCATTGCCGACGGGGTATTGACCCTTTCTGCCGGGGATGCCGGCAAACTCAAAACCGGTACTTTGATCGCCATTAAAGATAATCCGGCACTCTTGCGGGTGGTGGAAGTTTCCGCCAATTCCGCCAGAGTGGAGATCGCAGCGGTCAACGGTTCGGAGTATTCCGACGTTGCCTCCCTGCCCTCCGGCGGCGGGAAATTCATCATCGTTTCCACCCCGATGGGCGAGGGTACTTCCAACGGCGACGGTGAGGAAAATTATCATCTGTCAACAGTGGAGTGGAATGCAACACAGATCTTCCGCAAGGAGATCGTGCTTTCCGGAACTTCTCTGGCCGTCAGTCTCTCCGGCAATGCGGACAATCAGCTCAACCGTCAGACTGCCTTTGCTCTTGCCGACCTGGCCCGTGATCTCAACCGTGTAGCCCTGTTCGGCCGCCGGGTGGAAGCAAGTGCCAATACCAGAGGTGAAGCCGGCGGACTCTACTTTTTCGGTACGCAGTCCGGAGTGCCGGTCATCGATGCGAACAAGGTGAAACTGGACAGTTTCATCATCAATGATGCTGCACAGGCGATCCTCGGTGAAGGTGGTGATCCCATGCAGATCCTCTGTTCTCCCGGTCAGGCGCGGGTCATTTCCAATGAATACCGTGACCGCATCCAGATCCTGCGTTCCGATGAACGTCGCGGGGCGTATGTGGCGGTTATCGTCAACGAGATCAATGGTCGCGGCATGACCATCATGGCTGATCCGGATATGCCGGATACTGATGCATGGGTACTGGATACCGGTTGTTTTGCTCTGGCCAGTCTTTCCGGCAGAGCGATCACCGATATGGATGCTACTCCCAATGGCTTTGACGGTATCCGCCGGGTGGCGATCGGTGAATTGACTTTTGAATTCAAAAATGTCAAACAGCGTTGCTGCCGGATCAAAAATCTGCTTGCCAGCGGCGAAGCGATTGCGGCTCTGCGCGGCGCATAATCGGTATTCAGCCGGATTTTCCCGCCGTACCGGCCGGTTGCCGGTACGGCGGGGAATACTATCATGTGTAGAGAGAGGTTCCAGCAATGCAATATCAGGAAATTGAAAAATATTTTGAAAATCACCCGTTGAAAGAGAAGTTCTCGTCCTTTCCGGATGATGAACGCCGCAGTTGCGTTTCAGTGGCCGAAAGGGATATTCTGGCCGCGATCCATCCGGTTGTACCGCAACATTCTGAAGCAGACATATTCCTGGCGGCGGTAGCGGAACAGACATTGTTTCTGCTGCTCAATCCGGAAAATCTTACCGGCATAAACAGCGGAGTATCAGCAGTGTCTTCGGCCGGAGAAAGTCGGAAATTCGGTCAAGCCGGTGCGCCTCTGCTTGGTCAACGTGCTGCCGGACTGGCCGGGATGCTTTCCGGTGCGCCGGAGATGAAACTGGTACGCGGCTGACTGCGATATGCCGCCGGGTGAAATTTTTACAGTAAATTAATTGAGGAGAAAAAAATATGGATTGTCCGGAATGCTACGGCAAATTTCCCAACGGTACCGTTCCGTGTGCCAAATGTGAATTTTTTGATTCATGCCGTTATTGGCAGGCAACTGCCGGCAGTGTCAACAGCCGCACCCATGTCGTCAGTTTTGAAGCGGCTGAGAGCATTATTCCCGATACGCCGGATTTTGATCACATCCCCGGTATGGAGGAGGAGAATATTCAGGATATCATCATCGACCGGCTGGGAAAATTTTTCCGTTATCTGCTGGAACTTGATGAGTACACTCTGGGGATCGTCACCCAGATCGTTGCTCCTGCCGGCAGTAAAGCTCCGGCAACGGTCAGAGAATTGGGAGCTCTGCACGATTGTTCCCGGCAGGCGATGCATCGTAAAATGCTGCGGATCATCAGCCGCCATCCGGAATTATCTGCACTTTTCCAGCTTCTGATGCCCAAACTTTCTGCCGGCAGGAGAGTTTTTCTCCGCCGCCGGGCCTGCGGAAATTGCGGATGATAAAGAAAGAGAATTGATCCATGTTTACCTATACTTCCGGTCAGAAAGAGGCCCTGCGTCTGCTCTCCGGCCGGGCGCGGCACTGTATGCTCTACGGCGGTTCGCGTTCCGGCAAGAGCTTTGTCTTGTGCTGTTCGCTGGTTGCCCGGGCTTTACGCGCTCCGGGCAGCCGCCATGCGGTGATCCGCCGTTACTGTGTCAGTGCCCGCAACACCATCGGCGCCGATACCCTGCCCAAAGTATTACGCAGCCGCTTCGGCAACCGGGTACGTTACCGTTTTCACCGGGCGGAAAGTCTTTTCCGTTTCGCCAACAACTCCGAAATCTGGCTGATCGGTCTGGACGATGGAGAGAGAGCCGATAAAATACTGGGTAAGGAATTTGCCACTGTCTACTTCAATGAGTGTTCTGAATTGGATTACGCCAGCGTGCAGACCGCATTGACCCGGCTGGCCCAGAATATCCCGCCGCTGCTGAACCGCGCTTACTATGACTGCAATCCTCCGGGCAAGAACCATTGGAGCTACCGGCTGTTTGTGGAAAAGTGCGATCCGGTTTCCCGGAAAAAACTTCCGTATCCGGAAGATTATGCCGCCATGCGGATCAACCCGGATGCCAACCGGGAGAACCTGCCCGCCGGCTATATCGAATATACCCTTGGTTCTCTCCCGGAACGTCAGAAAAACCGGTTTCTGGCCGGAGAGTGGGCCGATGATCTGGCCGGAGCATTGTGGAATTGGACCATGATTGATCCCTATCGCGTGACGGAGGTTCCGGAATTGATATCAACGGTTATCGCGGTCGATCCGGCAGTCAATTCCGGAAAGGAGTGCGATACCACCGGGATCATTGCCGCCGCCTGCGGCAGGGATGGGGATTTCTATATTCTGGAAGACCGGAGTATGCAGAGTTCTCCGGTCGTCTGGGTGCGGCGGGTGATCGAAATGTATCACCGGCTGCGGGCCGATCGCGTTATCGTGGAGGTGAATAACGGCGGCGAATTGTTTTCCGCCCTCTTTGCCAGTGAAGATGATTCAGTCCGGGTCGAACCGGTCCGGGCGGTCAGAGACAAGTTTTCCCGGGCCGAACCGGTTGCCGCTTTCTATGAAAAAGGAATGGTTCACCATCTGGGGGTGTTCCCGGAACTGGAACAGGAGATGTGCGCTTACCAGCCGGGGATCTATACTTCTTCGCCTGACCGGATGGATGCGATGGTTTGGGCCGTGACCGGATTGGCAGCCGACCGCCGCCGCAGCAGTGACCGGTTCATCCTTTCTTAACGGTCAGTTTCATCCAGCCGGGCGTGACGGTGGACCGACTGCATTATTCCCAGCGTGATCATTGCGGTCATGATGAATGAACCGCCGTAACTGACCAGCGGCAGTGGCAGTCCGGTCACCGGTGCGATCCCGGCACTCATACCGATATTGATAAAAACATGGCAGAAGATCAATGTGGCGATCCCGCATGACAGATACCGTCCGTAACCGGATACCATGAATGCTGTCCGCAAAATGGAATAGAGCAGCAGCGCGTAAAGCAGCAGCAGCGCGGCAGCTCCGAGAAAACCGGTCTCTTCAGCGATAACGGAAAATATGAAGTCGTTGTTGGAAACAGTATGCGGCAGAAATCCCAGTTCATTTTGCGTTCCCCGGCCGATCCCGGTACCGGAAAGTCCACCGGAACCGACGGCAAGTTTGGCCTGATAAGCATTGTGTCCCCGGTTGCCCCGGTCGGAATTGGGATTGAGAAAAATTTTGATCCGGTCACGCTGATAGTTACGCAGCAGCAGCGGTTCTTCCCGGAAACTGTCCAGCAGAATAAAGGCGGTTCCGGCTGCGATCGCCGCCAGACCCAGCATTACATAACGCCATTTGATCCCGAAGCAAAAGAGCATCGCTCCGGCCACCGGCAGCAGAACCAGCGCACTGCCCAGATCCGGTTCGATAACGATGAGAAAAAAGGGCAGAGCGATCGTCAGTCCGGCAAGAAATATGCACAAAAGTTTGTTTTGGGCCAGTCTCGGGGCGGCGAATACTTCTGCCATCATGCCGATGACCATCAATTTTGCCGGTTCCGACGGCTGGAGCCGGAAACCGAATACATTCAGCCAGCGCGTGGCACCAAACACTTTCAAACCGAAAAAAAGCACCACCACCAGCAGGATCAGAGCCAGTATGTAGCCCAGTATCATCGCGCTGCGGCAGAAAAAAGAACGGTAATCCAACAGGGAAAACAGGATATAAGCTGCCGTACCGGCAGCGATCCAGAGCAGTTGCCGGTGGAAAAATCCCCGGCTGGCCTCCGTATCGATCTGCATACCGGTGGAACGGATGAAAATCAGTCCCACCGTCAGCAGCATCGCCATTACCAGCAGCTGCAGATAATCAATGCTCCGCAAAAAGGTCCAAAGAGCCTGACTCCTGCCGGAATTCCGCATGGCCTCCCTCCGGGAACAGCTTATTCAGCGTCAGCGGCAAAGGTCTGATCCCGGCGCGGACCGACGGAGATGATCGCCACATTGGAATCGACCAATTCCGCCATGCGGGCCAGATATTTACGGGCATTTTCCGGCAGATCGGCAGCTTTGCGGGCATCGCTGGTACTGCACTTCCAGCCGGGCATGTATTCGTAGACCGGCACCGCTGCTTCCAGTTCTGCAACGGAAGCCGGAAATTCGGTGGTCAGCACGCCATTGACCTGATAGGCCACACAAATGGCGATCTCATCGAGATCATCCAGACAGTCGAGTTTGGTGACGGCAAGTTTGTTGATACCGTTGACCATGCAGGCGTAACGGGAAGCCACTGCATCGAACCATCCGCAACGGCGGGGACGGCCGGTGGTCGCTCCGTATTCTCTGCCGACCTGACGGAGTTTTTCGCCGGTGGCATCAAACAATTCAGTGGGGAAAGGTCCTTCACCGACCCGGGTGGTGTAGGCTTTGATCACTCCCCAGACATCGCGGATGCTCTGGGGCGGCACACCACCGCCGGTACAGGCTCCGCCACTGGTGGTATTACTGCTGGTAACAAAGGGATAAGTTCCGTGATCGATATCCAGCAAAGCTCCCTGCGCGCCCTCAAACAGCACATTCTTGCCCTCTTTTACTGCGCGGTTGACGGAATAAACGGTGTCGCAAACCATCGGAGCCAGCCGGGAGGCAGCTTCAAGAACTTTGGTAAGTTCAGCTTCCACATCCAGTTCCGGAACTCCGGCAGCGGCAAAAATTTTATTGTAACGGGCGCACTCGGCACGGAATTGTTCAGCCAGTTTTTCCGGGAACTTCAAGTCGATCGCCCGGATACCGGTACGGCGCATCTTGTCCATGTAAGCCGGTCCGATACCGCGTCCGGTAGTACCGATTTTAGTGGTCGCTCCGCTTTCGTTGAGCGAATCAGCCACGCGATGGTAGATGAAAATCAACTGAGCGCGGTTGCTCAATTGGACATTGCCGGTGGTAAACCCTTTTTCCTCAATGGCGCGCAATTCTTCATCCAGAGCCACCGGATCGACGACCAGACCGTTGCCGATGACACAAGTGACTTCCGGACGGAAGATCCCGGAGGGAACCAGATGCAGCACATAACGTTTATCACCGATCTCCACTGTATGACCGGCGTTGTTGCCGCCCTGAAAACGCACGACCATATCCACATCCCGGGTAAGCACATCGATCAACTTACCTTTACCCTCGTCCCCCCATTGGGTACCGACCAGAATATCTACCGGCATAACTTTTTCTCCAAATAGTATTTGTTCCTTACAGCCGCAGACTGCCCGGAACGTTTCCTGTTAAAAATAAACACTTAAACCATAAAATAGCATTCATCCGGTGATTTTTCAAATGCGCTGACCGCTTTTTCCGGAAAAACCTTGCTTTTTAACGGGAAACGCCGGCGCTGCAGATCAAACCGGTGCTGCATTCATATTTCCCGCCGGATCAGATGCATACAGTTTGCTGGACAGACGGTATCATTCACCGGTCAGGACAACGGTGGCTACCGCGTATTTGGTTTCGTGACTGATGGACAGTTTGATATCCGTCACACCGAGCGAATCGGCCAGTTTGGCCGCAGAACCGGAAAAGGTCAGTACCGGGCGGCCGTAATCATCGTTAAGTATTTCGATATCAGTGAATGTGCAATTTTCTCCGATACCGCATCCCAGAGCTTTGGCCGCCGCTTCTTTGGCTGCCCAGCGTCCGGCAAAATAGGGGATGTGTCCGCTTTTGGTATCCGCCAGGATCAATTCATCCACCGTATAAACTCTCTCGCGGAAACGGCAGTCAAAACGGTCAAGAACAGCTTTAAGACGGGCAATTTCAACGATATCAGTACCCAAACCGATGATTTTCATAATGTTACCTCATTTTTTGAAACGGCGGAGCAGAAATCTGACCAGCTTCACCGCTGCATTGACTTCAGCAGCTTTCCGGCTCAAACCGGTGCCGACTGCGACAAATTTATCCACGCGCACTTCCACATCGAAATATGGAGCATGCTGCGGACCGCCGCTGCGTAAAAGCGTATATTCCGGAGTGATATGCCACCTGCCCTGGGAAAATTCCTGCAGCTGTCCTTTGGGATTGAGCGTATCCAGCAGTTGCGCCGGATCGGAAAAATCTTCCCGGAAAAGGTTGTGGATGAATTTGCGGGTGTGTTCCAGACCGCAGGCCAGATACATGGCCCCCAGCACTGCTTCAAGCAGATCGCACAAGGTGGATTCGCGGTCATTGCCGCTGCACTCTTTTTCACCGTTGCCGATCAGCAGATAACTGCCCAGTTCGATCTGCCGAGCCAGCCGAGCCAGAGTTCCCTCGCAGGAGAGTGCAGAACGGATCTTGGTCAAATCCCCCTCCGGCAGATCCGGGTAACGGAAGTAAAGATATTCCGTATGGACTATTTCCAACACCGCATCACCGAGAAATTCCAACCGCTGATTGTCGTAGTCAAGGGAATTTTCCACGGCGTATGTCCGGTGGGTGAGAGCCTCTTTGAGCAATGGCAGTTTGTCTGCCGGAAATCCGAGCTTTCTGCCGAGAGCCGGGATTTTTTCCACATTCATAATCTGTTGATTCCAAACAAAGTCATCCATTCCGGCACATTGGTACCGGAATGGAGAAAAAATTTGTATGAATGCTCAGTAGCGTTTCTGTTTGCTCCGGGCAAGAACCCGCAGACGCAGACCGTTGAGCCGGATGAAACCGGAAGCATCTTTGTGATCGTAGACCTCCGCACCCTCAAAGCTGGCGATCTCATCATCGTAAAGACTGTATTCACTGCGCCGTCCGGTGACATGGCAGGCACCTTTGTAGAGTTTGACCCGGACATCACCGGTGACGAACTTCTGACTTTCGGTGATCATGACCTGCAGCATCTCTCTTTCCGGAGCGTACCAGAAGCCGTTGTAGATCATATCCGCATAACGGGGGATCAGGCTGTCGCGCAGGTGCATGACTTCACGGTCGAGGGTGATCTCTTCCAGACCGCGATGTGCTGCCTGCAGAATGGTACCGGCGGGAGTTTCATAAACGCCCCGGGATTTCATACCGACGAAGCGGTTTTCCACGATATCGATCCGGCCGACGGCATGTTTTTTACCGATGGTGTTGAGAGTACGCATGATGTTGGCCGGGGAATATTCTTTGCCGTCGATTTTGACGGGGATACCCTTTTCAAAGGTGATGACCACATCTTCAGCTTCATCAGCAGCTTTGCTCAGAGGTTCGGTCATGACCGCGATATCCTCCGGAAATTCGTTCCAGGGATCTTCCAGAATGCCGCCTTCAAAACTGATGTGCAACAGATTGCGGTCCATGCTGTACGGTTTTTTGGCGGAGACATTGACCGGGATATTGTATTTTTTGGCATATTCGATCATATCCATCCGGCCGGTGAAGTGCCAGTTGGGGTCACGCCAGGCGGCGATAACTTTGATGGACGGATCGATCGCGGCGGCGTTGAGTTCAAACCGGACCTGGTCATTACCTTTACCGGTGGCACCGTGACAGATGGCATCGGCACCTTCGGCTTTGGCGACTTCGACGAGGCGTTTGGCGATCAGCGGGCGGGCGATGGAAGTACCCAGCAGGTAGTTGTTTTCATAGATGGCTTCGCCCTGAAGCATCGGGAAGATGAAATCGCGGGCGAATTCTTCATTCAGATCGTCGATGATGCACTTGCTGGCACCGGTGGCGATCGCTTTGGCTTCCAGACCGTCCAGCTCCTCCTGCTGACCGACGTCGGCACAGTAGCAGATGACTTCTGCGTTGTAAGTTTCTTTGACCCATCTGACGATCACCGAAGTGTCCAGACCGCCTGAATACGCGACTACAACTTTCATTTTTTTCTCCCGAAAAGGTTAATTTGCGGCTTTTTTGCCGGAACTGCTTTTATTTTGCCGATATGGCACTTATATTAATATAACGCATGAATATCAAAAATAAAAGTTATTATCGGCAATATGACAGATTTTTTCGATCAGATATGTGAAGTTTTGGCAGAAAATGGCAGAAAACATCCGGGACAGCTGCAGCAAAATCCGGAAACAGAAACATTTTTTACCGATTTGCCGGATGATAAAAATGTCCGGCAGGAGGTCGCTGCGATCATGGAACAGGCGATGGTGCCGGAGTATCAATTCCGGACACCGCCGGAAGAACCGCTTCTGCCCGTATCTCCATCCGGCGGCAAACCTGCCGGTGATCTGGAAAGTTTGCGGCGATCTCTGCAGAACTGCCGCGCCTGTCCGCTGGCGGCCAACCGTACCAATGTGGTTTTCGGTGAAGGCAATCCGCAGGCCAGACTGATGTTTGTCGGAGAAGCTCCCGGTGCCGAGGAGGATCAGCAGGGCCGTCCGTTTGTCGGCAAGGCCGGACAACTGCTGGACAGGATGATCACCGCCATGCAGTTCACCCGGGAAGAGGTGTATATCGCCAATATTGTCAAATGCCGTCCTCAGGGCAACCGCAATCCGGTTCCGGAAGAGGTCGATAAGTGTGTCGGACATCTTTTCCGGCAGATTGAATTGATCCGGCCGGAGGTGATCGTCGCGCTGGGGGCGGTGGCGGCCAAAGTGCTGCTGCAGACTGATTCGGGGATCTCCAAACTGCGCGGCAAGTGGTGTTCATATGAGAATATTCCGGTGATGCCGACCTTTCATCCGGCCTTTCTGCTCCGGCAGGAAGAGGCGAAAAAGGAGGCGTGGGCGGATCTGCAGCTGGTCATGGCCCGTTTCGGCAAATACCATCGCCGGGGACGGTGAATATGCGCGCATCAGGGTGGATCCTTTTTACGGTATTGGCGGCAACCGGTATTTTTACCGGCTGCCGCCCGCCGGAGAAGCTGCCGCCGCCTTTGCGTTTCAATAAACCGCTGCATGCTCTGCAGCTGCATCCGGTATCCTGTTCTCCGGAAAAATTACTGCTCCGCCGGGTGGAGAGGACTTTTCTCTTCCGTCCCGGCAGTTCTGTCGTGCAGGTATCCGGTATTCCGGTTTTTCTGCCGGAAGCGATTTCGCATAATGGCAACAACTTCTGGAGTCTGGGAGAATATTCCTGTAAAAATATACTTTTGCCGTTGACCGGCAAAAAACTGCCGCCGGTCGACCGGA
The DNA here is from genome assembly GCA_017628235.1 of Lentisphaeria bacterium. Taxonomy (GTDB): domain Bacteria; phylum Verrucomicrobiota; class Lentisphaeria; order Victivallales; family Victivallaceae; genus UBA1784. Next base: position 24,418 of record JAGBZM010000033.1, read on the forward strand.
TATTGATCGATCCCGGACATGGCGGGCATGACACCGGGGCGGTCGCTGCCGACGGAACGACGGAAAAAGAGTTGAATCTGCAATTATCGCAACTGCTGGCTGCTGAATTGAAAAAGCGTGGATATACGGTCTTTCTCACCCGGGCGAGCGACGTCTTTTTGTCTCTGGATGAGCGTCCGCAGCTGATTGAAAAATATCAGGCCGGGTTATTCATTTCTCTCCACCACAATGCCGCAAAAAATCCGGAGGCATCCGGACATGAAATATATGTTTACAGCTCTTTTCCGGCGGCCGGTGACTGGCAGTGCGCCGACAGTATTCCCTTTGCTTTTGCGGCGGCCGGGGCTTTGAAACTGCTGCCGGAACTGCCGGTGCGCGGAGTGAAGACGGCGCGGTTCAAAGTTCTGCGTCAGGCCCCCTGTCCGGCGATCCTGATCGAAGCCGGATTTGTCAGCAATTCAGCAGAGATAAAACTGCTCAAACAACCGGAATTTCAACGGAAATTCGCTGAAAAACTTGCCGGTTTCCTGCCGGTACGTCCGGTCACTCCAGCGCAATAGAATCCGGATCATTCTCCGGGTGGATGAAATCCGGGATGAAATCCTTTACCGCTGATTCCGCATCCTGCACAAAACCATCTTCAATGCCGGAAGCAAAGAGGGCATTTTCGGCAACTTCATACTCAAAATCCGTGATCCGGCGATTGAGTTCCGGGAAGTTTTCCTCCGACACTCTGCCGCAGGGCAGATATTGGCGCATCAGAGAAAACATCACTTGTCCGGGGCGGTATTTCCCGGCGACAAATTCGATTATCCGCAAAGTATTTTCCAACTGTTCCGGCAGGATCAGGTGGCGGATTATCACCCCTTTTTTCATCATTCCGTCGCTGCCGATGACAAAATCTCCGACCTGGCGGTACATCTCATCTATTGCCGCGACGGCGGTATCGAAGTAATCCGGAGCCTGACTGTAACGGCCGGAGACGGCCGGATCGATATATTTCAGATCCGGCAGATAAATATCCACTTTGCCGGAGAAAAGGCGCAAAGTTTCCGGCAGTTCGTAGCCGTTGCTGTTGTATACCACCGGGACCGGCAGCGGATCAGCAAGAGATTCTGCCACTGCCGGGGCGTAGTGACCGGCCGTGACCAGATTGATATTGTGTGCGCCCCGGTCGATCAATTTGCGGTAAAGAGCGCGCAGTTGTTCCGTATCAAGAACTTTTCCTCCGGCGGCGGTACTTATATCGTGGTTCTGGCAGTAAACGCAGTGCAGATTGCAGCCGGAAAAGAAGACCGTACCGCTGCCCCGGGTGCCGCTTATCACCGGTTCTTCCCAGAAGTGCAGCGAAGCACGGGAAACCATCGCCTGACGCGGGGAGTGACAAACTCCCGGCAGCGAACCGGCTCCGGCGGCAGAAAAAGGCCGCGCCGCATGACAACGGCGCGGACAGATCGAACAATTTACCGGAAAATCACTGCTGTTCATCAGTATCAGCCGGCGGTACAGCGGATACATCCTCAATATCCTGCACGATGATGTGAACTTCAGTCACATTCATGCCGGTGGTGTTTTCCACCTCATTGATCACCGCTTTCTGGATGGCTCCGGAAACTTCCGGTATCCGGCAGCCGAATTTCAGCACTACTTTGATCTCGATGGCCACATTATTGCCGTCACCGAGGATGATATTGATATTGCGTGACTGCATCCGGCGGCTGCCGACGATCTCAGCCAGATTGTCCACCAGCGAACTGCCGGCGAGCCGGGAAACCCCGGCAGTGGCCAGCGTGGCCCGGCGGGCAAGAGAAGCAATAACTCCCTCATGGATCCGGATATCACCCATTTCGGTATCATCCAGGATCATGGTTTCATTTTTCACTTGCGGTTCTTTGATTTCTTCACTCATTTCTGCTTCTCCTTGTGTGAGGGCTTGTCGGTCTTCTGCAATATGCTCTCCACGAATCCGGTATCGTATTTCCCCTCGACGAAATTCTTGTGTCCGAGAATCCGCCGCTGGAATGGGATCGTGGTTTTCACCCCTTTTACCACCAATTCATCCAATGCCCGCTGGCAGGTGGTGAGAGCTTCGGCGCGGTCATGTCCCCAGACGATCAGTTTACCGATCAGACTGTCGTAGTACGGCGGGATGAAGTAACCGCTGAAAGCGTGGGTATCCATCCGGACATTGGGGCCGCCGGCGGGAATGAAAAGTTCGATTTTGCCGGGACACGGGGCGAAGTTGCGTTCCGGGTCTTCGGCGTTGATCCGGCATTCGATGGCATGTCCTTTGAACTCCACATCTTTCTGCCGGATTTTCAGTTTACCGCCGGAAGCGATCTGGATCTGAGCCTTGACCAGGTCGATGCCGGAGATCATTTCCGAAACCGGGTGTTCCACCTGGATACGGGTATTCATCTCCATGAAGTAGAACTTTTCCGGATTGGCCGGATCGAGGAGAAATTCGATGGTACCGGCACTGGTATAATTGGCGGCTTTGGCGGCTTTGACGGCAGCCAATCCGATTTTTTCGCGGATTTTGGCACTGATTCCGGGTGACGGGGTCTCTTCGATAAGCTTCTGATTGCGCCGTTGGACGGAACAGTCACGTTCACCCAGGTGGATGACATTGCCGAAGTTGTCGGCCAGGATCTGCACTTCGATATGGCGGGGATTGACCAGGAATTTTTCCATATACAATTCGCCGTTGCCGAAAGCGTTTTCCGCTTCGGTGCGGGCCGCGTGGAATCCCTGCAGCAGACTGACTTCATTGTGAGCAATACGCATACCGCGTCCGCCGCCGCCGGCGACAGCTTTGACGATGACCGGATAACCGAGTTTGCGCGCCCATTCAAGGGCCTGCTTTTCATCTTTGACCACGCCGTCGCTGCCGGGGGTGGTCGGAACTCCGGCCTTTTTCATCGTATCTCTGGCGATGGCCTTGTCGCCGAGGGCTTTCATGGCTTCGGCGGTTGGTCCGATAAAGGCGATCCCGTGCCGGGTGCAAGCTTCAGCGAAGTAAGGATTTTCCGAAAGGAAGCCGTATCCCGGATGGATGGCATCGACATCACAGATGGCGGCGACGGTGAGCAGACGCTCGATAAGAAGGTAGCTTTCCGAAGGAGCTGCAGCACCGATACAGATGGCTTCATCGGCCATTTTCACCGGCATACTGTCGGCATCGGCTTTGGAGTAAACCATTACGGTTTTCACTCCCAATTCCCGGCAGGCGCGGATGATCCGCACCGCGATTTCGCCCCGGTTGGCGATCATAACTTTATTGAACATGGGTGTATTCTCCTTTTGCGCGCAGTAACGGCAAGAAGGGGTTATTCCAGAACGAACATCGGCTGACCGAATTCCACCGGCTGACCGTTGGCGATCAGAATTTCTTTGATGACGCCGGATTTTTCAGCTTTGACTTCGTTCATAACTTTCATTGCTTCAATGATGCACAAAACGGTATCCGGATTGACCCGGTCACCGACCTGAACGAAAGGCGCGGCATCGGGGCTGGCGGCCTGATAGTAGGTGCCGACCAACGGTGAATCAATGGTCTGCAGTTTAACTGCCGGAGCTGCCGGAGCTGCCGGAACGGGGGCAGCGGCCGGGGCGGGCATGACCGGAGCCGCCGCCGGAAGTACTGCCGGGATCGCCGCAGGCATGCGGTCGTCGCCGCGCCGGAAACAGAGATTACAGTTGTCTGATTGGATTTTCACTTCGGTGAGATTGTATTCACCCATCAGTTTGACCAAATTGCGGATCTGTTCGAAATCCATAATGAAACTCCTTTGTTTGCAGTTATTTACTGTTAAATTCTTTTTTCCGGGCCAGCAGGTTGTGCAGAGCGCGCAACGCCAGCAGATAGGAATCTTTGCCGAATCCGGCGATCACTCCGGCGCAGACCGGGGCGATGAATGAGTGATGCCGGAAACTTTCTCTGGCGGCGGTGTTGCTCAAGTGAACTTCAATCGTCGGCAGGGAAACTGCGCTGATGGCATCGCGCAATGCTACGGAAGTGTGGGTATATGCGGCGGCATTGAGAATGATACCGTCGAAGCCGTTTGCCCGGGCCGAACCGATCCATGAAACCAGTTCACCCTCGATATTGGATTGATGATCTTCGATGGTGCAGTGCAGTTCTGCGGCCAGAATTTTTACATTATTGACGATTTCCGGCAGCGTGTCACCGCCGTAAATACCCGGTTCACGAGTACCGAGCAGCTGCAGATTCGGGCCGTTGAGAAGCAATATTTTCATACACACCTTGCAGTTGAATTGTATATTGACTTGTTTATAATATAACCTCTCAACAGCGATTTTTCAAGTTTTTTGTTGATATATGCCTGATTTTTGGCGGCAAACGTACCGCTGCGATAAGTGTGCCGGGCGGCAGAACGTTGGCAAAAATTATTTTTCAAAAAAATGGTTTTTTACCGCTTGAAATTTTGAAAAAATATGCTAATTTATATTAGATTAGGTGTGTAGTCTGATTGTATTTTACGATGAAGCTCAAACAAAAAGGAACAAAAAATGAGCGAGAAAAAAGAAATTTTTGCAGACGGGATCGGTCAGATCCACTTCGCCGGCGGCATGGTTCGCTATGATTTCGTTACTTTGCAGCCGACCGAAGACGGCAAAGCTCCGGAGACCCAGAGCAATGTGCGTATTGTGATGCCGCCGCAGGGTTTTCTGGCTGCTTTCAACAGTATGCAGCAGCTGATCGACAAACTTCTGGAAGCTGGTGTGCTGCAGAAAAATGACGCGGCGAAAGCGGCGAAGAAGTAAGTTCTGAGAGATTCTGTTTAAGATCATTCTGATCGGGGAAACGAAGATGTTGAGTGTGGAAACCGGCAAATATTTCTATGATGGAGCGCAGGAAGGCGTGAGCTTGTCTGTGTATCCGTCTTGTGCGGAGCCGGAGCATGAAACATCTTTGTTTTTGGATGTTCCGGCTTCGGAAGTGCGTGCGGGAGTGGTGTACACGGTACGCGGCGGTGAAGCCGGGGCATATTCCTGGAGAGATCCTGCCGGCAGATATTTTGCTGAAATATTCATTACGGTGACGACCGGGGCGAAACGGGCCTGCCGTGCGGCGAAGCGGTTTATCTGCGGCGTGGTACGGAGTCTGAAAATGTCGTTGAGCATCCGTCGTCCGTCATGCTTGAGGTTGTGAGAAGATGGATAAATTCAGTAAAAAAGCGATGAGGAACACGAACAGTTGCGGGAGAAGCGGCGCGGAGAGTGCTGCGGTCCGCGATTGTTCATGTTCCTTTTTTGTTCCGGAGAGGCGGCGGTCAGATGATCCGGAAGCGGAGGGTAGCCGCATTATATAATATATAGTATAAAGCGGCGTTGAATTGAATAACAAAAAACTTTGAAATAAACCAACTAACCAACAACTAACAAAAGGATGAAAATGTTATGAGTATGTACAAAAACATTTTCGTGAACGAGAATGCGGATCAGTCTGCATCCGTTCAGATCCAGGGCATCGACGGGAGCATCTCCAATTTTGGAGAGGGATTCTCCTCAGTCGAAGCGGCTCTGGCGGCGGTGACCGCCGAAAACAGTAACGCGGTCATCCGTGTGGTATCCGGCAAATATGACGGATACAAAGTGGTCACAGACGGTGTGGAAAGTGAGCCGGCGACGGTGGTTGCGGTGAATTTCGGTGGCGGCGAAGTTGCCAATGAGGTGACTTTGGCGGATACCGGATTCAGTGCGGCGCAGCAGTTGTCGGTGATCGATGACCTGAATGCGGCGAATGCGGCCGGCGGCAAAGTTTTTGTTGTTGCCGGTGATAATGTTAATGCAGATGCCGCATTGGTAGTGGGTGTGAGTTCCGATGGTTCGCAGTATGTGGTCAGCAGTGCGGTGACTGAAACCGATATCAGTGATCTTATTCAGATCGTAGAAGGAGTTGTGCCCAGTAAACGTATTGTTGTTGACAATACGATTTCTGCCAACATTGAGGGTAAGCAGTACAAAACTTATGCCGAGGCATTAGCGTATGTTCAGGAAAATAATGCTTATGACAGTACTATTGTTTTGTCCAAAACTCCGACAGATTCCATAAACAATACTACGACAGCTGACTATAATCATTACGATATCGGTTTTGAGGTTAAGGAAGGGGCAACGTTCTTCCTTGGCGGCAACAGTATCAAAATGAAAAAAGATTTCGTTGTTGAAGCCGGAGCTGTGCTTATTGGCCAACGTGACAGTTTGAATCAGGTTCAGGTTGATGGCGGTAGTTTTGTCATTGGCGAAGCCGGAGATAATAAGAATATCGCAAAAGTTGATTTTACCAGAGATACTCCTGGGAGAGGATACAGTTTGATCGTCAAGGAAAACAGCTCTCTGGTTGCGAACAATGCGGAAATAAAAACTTTTGATATGACCACCAACGGTGCGGCGGTATTCAATGATACAAATGTTAATGTCAATGGAACCCTTGCATTCGGTTGGGACCGCAGTGATGACGAAGGCAACTTCTATGCAGCTGAAGATGTGAAGTTGAGTAATTCTGATTTCACTGTCAGCGGCAACAAAAAGTATGACTCCTCTTACTACCAGAGTACCAATCTTCTGAACAATTTGGTGATGGAAGATGGTTCAACAATTACATTCGGCACGGCAGAAGCCGGTTCGGCGAATGTGCTGATGAAAGATGTGACGATGGTCGATGGTTCCCAAGTCACGGTCAATGGCGGCCAGATCATTTTGGGAACGGAGGACGGTGAAGTCGGCAGCGACATTATCACTCTGGATGGTGAAGGCACCAAACTGGCGAGCATTTGGAACGAGGGAACCGTCAGCGGTCAGAAATCGGCGGTGCTGAATGTGCTGAACGGCGCGGAAGTGTATGCTTCCAGTACGGTCAAAATCGCCGGAACGGCGAATGTGGATGCTTCTACTGTAAAATCCACCAATATCGGGGTTTACGGTGAGAATGCCGATCAGATTGCAGAAATGTATCTGACCAACGGCGCAACTCTGGCTGCAAGCGGCACTTTGAAATTGGTGCATGATAGCAATACTGACCGGGTCGGTGTGCTTTCGGTGGATAACTCCACTGTTACTGCCGGACAGGTTCTTATCGGAGCCGGTTCATCCATTGAAGTTGCCAATGGCGGTAAATTCGGTGGTACTGCCGACAAGAAAATGACCGTTACCGGCGTGGATAAAGGCACCTGGGGAACTGGATTCTGGGCCTATGATTCCACCGTTGAAAACGTTGATTTCAACAATCAGACGGTGTTGTTTGACGGCGGAACGGTGGTCAAAGATGTGACTGTTACCGGCGGATCTGCCTTTTTCGGATACGGCGGCGGTTCAAGTGAGGCTGTCGTTATTCAGGGAACGGTTGATACGACCAAAGCCGAATGGAAAGAAAATTACACCGGAGCCGGCAATTACGGCACGCTCAAGGTCGCAGAAGGAGCTATATTCAAGACCAACTATTATGGTGACACGGCTGCCAACGGCAATACCATTATTGATGGAACATTTGAAGCTGCCACTTTCCGCAGTTATAACGGCGCGGTCAATGAAGGCGGTTTGCTCAAAGCTTCCGGTGCGGTGAATATTTACGGCACTCAGCCCGGAAAAGAAGCTTCGGTATACACCGTCAAAGGTGATATCAATGTTTCCGCAACTGATGCAAACGCTTACAACTTCAAACTTGGTTATGAAGGCGGCGATTATCAGGGTACCGGCAATGTGATCATGAATGTTGAGGGCGGTTCGATCACGGTCGGTTCTGCGGAAAAATCTGCGTACAGCTATATTGCCAAAGATGCAAATGGTGTTCAGGCCCAATTGAATTTGACTGATGGCGCAAGTTTTGTTACTATCGGAACTTTGGAAAACAACGGTATTATCACAGTTACCGATGCTACGATCACGGCCGGGGAGATTACCGGCAGCGGTACGATCAGTTTGACGGTGACGGCGGAAATGCTCAACAGCCTGACCGGCGATTTTGTGCTGCTCGAACAGACCGGCAATGCTGCTGCGCTTGATTTGAGCGTAAGCATCGCGGGCAAGAGCTACAAAGTCGGTGATACTTTTGAAAACAACGGTATCAAGTTCCAGATTTCCGACGGTGTTGGTGACAATGATATCATTCTGGACATGACCATTGATCAGGTCTATGTCAATTCTGCTTTCAACGAAAACAATGCCGGTGGTTTTGTCTGGGGAGTCAATGCGTTTGACAGCATTTCCGATGCGATTGCCAGCGGTCATAAAAATATCGTGGTGCAGAGTGATATTACCGATTCAATTTCTTCGCTTGGTGGAATTGCCATCAGTACCGACAAGGCTGACGGTGTGACTATTACCAATACCTATGCTGATTGGGTGTATTTTAATACGAATGCTTCCATCGGCGAAAATGTTATTTTGAATAACGATGCGGAAAGTGGATTCTTCGCTTATGGTAATACTGTCATTAACGGTGATGTAGTTGCCTATGCTCCCTACACCCGTTATGCTGGAACTCTGACTGTCGGAACGACCGGTTCACTGACTTTCTCCGAGCAGTTTGTGATCCGTTATTCTGATAACGATACTGAAGTACCGCTGATCAACATTGTCGGTAATGCGGAAGTCGGAGCTGCTGCCGAAGACCGTACCGCACAGTTGAATTCCAATCGTGGTTACATGACGTTCTACAGTGGTACGATCAATGCCACTGATACTTTGGTTAATGGCGGCCATCTGCTGATGACTCAAACGACCGATGCCAATTATTCTGATACGCCTGCGGTGATAAATCTGGATAATACTATTTGGAATTTTGCTTCAAACGATTCAAATGCGGCGAACCTCGACGGCAAAGCGGTTATCAATGCCACAAACAAGAGTGTGCTTAACTTCGCAGATGACTTGATATTGAATGGCAAAGATACTGCCGTGAATCTGACCGATTCCACTTTGAATGTGGCACGCGGCGGAGTCACCAACAATGGTACAATCAACATCACTGATTCCACTTTCAAAGCGGGAAAAGTTGACAACGACAATCTGTTTTATATCGACGGCGAAAGCACCGTGCAAATCGATGATGCCACCGGCAGCAGCTACGCTTTACGCGTTAAAGATGGTGCTACTTTGAATGATTCCTACATCAAAGCCAAAGATAACGCCACTCTCCGTATGCTCGGC
>JAGBZM010000034.1 GCA_017628235.1 Lentisphaeria bacterium
AAATAGCGAAAAAGGGGCAATTTGAGCACAAAAAAACCGTCTTTTCAGACGGTTGAATATGCGATTGGTAGCGGGGGCTGGAATCGAACCAACGGCCTTCAGGTTATGAGCCTGACGAGCTACCACTGCTCCACCCCGCAACGTTTTCACGGTATGAAACATAATATAATGCCGGTTTCAAGATTTTTCAAGCCGGAGAAAAAAAATTATTGATTTTATTCAAAAAGCCGGAAACTTCAAACACAACCGGTTTATATGCCGATGCAAACAGTTTTTTTGACCATTTTATGTATTTTTGGAATTTTGTGCTATTTTTTTGTTCTTTTGTTAAGTTTTTATTCGCAAAAAAGATATATATTAAAGCAGTTAACCATAAAACAGGGGATTCACCCCGAAAATCAAAAAGAAAGGATAATGTTATGCAAATGAAAACACATTCATCATCATCCACCCGGATGATGAAGCCGTACGGCTTCACCCTAATCGAGCTGTTGGTCGTTATCGCCATCATCGCGATCCTTGCCGCAATTCTGCTGCCCGCACTCAATTCTGCCCGTGAACGCGGCCGCGCCGCAAGCTGTGTGAACAATCTCAAACAGCTCGGTTTTGCCGGAACTGCTTATTCAGATGCCAATGAGGGCTATGTTGTGAAATCAGACGGCAGCAAAAATGTAAGTGCGAAAGGCGATTATGCTTCAGCCACCTGGACGGTTTTGCTTGCTCCGCAGTTTGGTTATCCGCTGGTTTCCGGAAAATGGCAGATCGAACCGACTTCCGACTGTCCGGTTTTTGCCTGTCCTTCAGATGCTGTTCCGTATGCTTCCGGTGAGGAGAGCGGACATTTTGCCGGTAAAGGCGGCTGCAGCTACGTCATCAATAACCATTTGGCTGAACGCGGAACCAATGTAAGTGCCAAACAGTCTGCTATCAAAAGTTTTTCCGGTACGATTTTCCTTACAGAAGGAGCTGATGCGTTCGGTCACGACGGCTGGCAGAAACCTGAGCGTCTGCGCTACAGACACCCCGCAGGAACGCTTTCTGTTGCCGAGTCCGATACTCCTATCAGCAGCGGTTTGAATGTCTGTTACCTTGACGGACACGTTGCCAACTGGGTCGGCAGAACTCTGACAGTCAAAAAGGATGACCGCAAAGCCGGCAATGAACGCTGGATGATGTGGAACTACGAGTATCAGCAGTAAGCTGTTACATGTTGTAAATCAAAAGATTAACCGTTATTGAAATAATGATGAAAAATCTGTTACCTGTCCTTATTGTCCTTTTTTCCGGGGTTGCGCTTACTGCCGGATATGTGACAAAATTTGAAAATTGCCGTCTGGACAACGGCGAAATTATTCCTTACCGGGATGGCAAAACCTTTTTCAAAGCCGGTTTCTCTGCCAACTCCCGCGTATGGGATAAAAAGAGCATTCAAAACTATTGCAACTATCTGGACTTCAAGTTCGGTGCCAATGTCCTGCGTGAAGATTGTCTGCTGATTTCCGCTTCGGCGTCTTATAAAAAGCAGAAAAGCGACAAAGATACCGCATGGTCTTTGAAGTCGGTTCCCCTCAAATACCGGGGAACTCCCGGCCCTTATGTGATGTCGTTCCGCATTGCCGGTAATGTTCCGGTGCATGAGGTCATGGCCAATGCCCTGAACTACAACACCGGAGTGATCTGGATAGATGCCAAGGGCAAAGAACTGAAAACCGATTATCTGCGCTATTCTCCGATAAAGACCGACCGCTACACCGAATTGCGTACCGAGGGAATAATTCCGCCCGGAGCCGCCAAGTTCGTGATCATGCTCGGTTTTGATGCGCCAAATGTCGGTCAGAAAAACTACTGCGCCTTTCAGCAGGTGACTTTGAGCAAACTTGATGAAGTTCAGGCCAAACTGACCGCATCATTTGAAACAGCTCCCATGCCTGCCGGCAGCAACCGCCGGATCGCATTCTATCCGACCCGGCACGGCAAATCCAGTGTCAAAGTGCAGGCCGCTGCCGGAAATATGGTTGACGGCAAAATCGTCTGGGGCAAATTCATCGGTCCGGACGGTACGGAAAGAACCTGGCATGAACAGAAAAATTCTTTCCTTGTCAAAGGCGAATTTGTCAAACTCCGTGTCCAACTGGTTCCGGACGGCAGACATTATCCGGTTCTGCGCGGTATCGATGTCGGCGGCGTGGTACACGATAAATGGTACTTCCGCACGGAGTTCCGGCCGCCGGTGTTGGAGAATCTCACGGTTTCACCGACCATGAACCGCAGAGAAAATGTGGTTTTGCGCGTGAACAGCCAGCTCCCGGTGGATTACAGCACTTTTACGGCATCACTGGATGATCTGGATATCACCGATCAATTCACCCGTGAAGGCGATGTGTTCACCTTCAAAACTGATGAAGATCATACCGACGGCAGACATACGCTGAATGTTTCCATCAAAAATATTGCCGGACAGATCACCGAACAGACCAAATATTTCTATATCGGTGAAAAGCCGGATGTTCCGCAGGTCACTCTCCGGGATGACGGAGTCACCCTCATTGACGGCAAACCGTTCTTCCCCATCGGTGCTTACGGTGTCTGCCCCAGAGAATTCAACAATAACGACTGGGATAAAGCCCTGAAAGACCTCGCAAAAGGCGGTTTCAACTTCGCCCACACCTACAGCAGCGGCAGTACCATTGAACCCTATTTCAAGGCAGCGGAAAAGTATGGTGTCAAACTCTGGGTGCGTACCGGAGAGGGAACCAGCGACCGTTTCCGCAAACAGCTGCTGCCCCTGAAAAATGTGGTGGCATGGTATATCGGTGATGATACTTCCGATAAGCTCACTCCCGCCCAGCTGCAGGATTTGCATGATGCGGTCAAAGCGGTGGATTCCCGCCGGATCACCACGCATGCGGATATGATGTTCAGTGAACGGCCGGTCTCCCGTTTCCACGATTATGCGCGTACAGCGGATAACTTCCTGCCGGAAATCTATCCGGTCTACGCCGAAAGTGCCGATGACCGCAATACCAGTGTTTCCGATGTGATCCGGGATATGAAAGTGTGCCAAGCCGACCTCGCCAATGCCCGGGCCGGTGCGCCGCGCAGTTTGTGGGCGATCATTCAGTACTTCAAAGGCTGGAACAGCTGGCATCGTTTCCCCGACGGAGACGAATTGCGGGCAATGACTTACGCAGCGATCGTGCATGGAGCAACCGGAGTGACATTCTACACCTACGGCGGCTTCTATGATGCCAAAAAGAAACGCAGCAATGACGGCATGACCAGCACTCCGGAACGGTGGAAAAATATCACCACTCTGGCCAGACAGCTCAACGCCCTGAGTCCGGTGCTGACAGCGCGCACCCCGGCAGAACAGCCGACGGTCAAAGTCGTTGCCGGTCGAGCGGTGGACTTCAACGGTTATCCGTCGATCTCCTGCCTGATGAAGGAGTATAACGGGGAAAAATACATCATCGCGGTCAATTCAGTCAAAGCGGAAGTCAAAGCAGAATTTCAGCTTGGCGGAGTTGTTTCGGGGACGGTCATTGACGAAAACCGTCAGGTGTCATTCCAGAATGGTAAAATGAGTGATACTTTTGCCCCTTACGCAGTGCATATTTATAAGTGCAAATAAAATTTTGATTTCAATATAACATACAGTACACGGTTTTTATGGAAAAAATATTTGATACTGACCGCCGTATACGTCTCGGCATCTGGGGATGCGGACGCGGCAAAAATTTCGTCGAATCTGCGCGCATGCTTAATATCGATGTGGTGGCAGGATGTGATATTCATGATGAAATAAGAGAACGCTTCAAAAAAGATGTTCCGGAAGCATTCTGTACCGCTGATGAAAAAGAGTTCCTCGCCTGCGATATGGATGCGGTGCTGATCGCCACTTTTCTGCCCGATCACGCCAAACATACCGTAATGGCATTGGAAGCCGGCAAGCATGTCCTGTGCGAAGTAACTCCGTTTCAGACCCCGGCCGACGCGGTCAGGATCATTGAAGCAGTCGAAAAAAGCGGCAAAATCTACAATCTGCTGGAAAATTATCCTTTCACTCCGAAAAATATGTATATGCAGCGGATGTATGAAAAGGGATTTTTCGGTGATTTTGTCTACGGCGAATTTGAATATCTCCATGAATGCCGTGCGCTGTATTACGGTTACAATACCCGTCCGGTTTCCATTCCTGTTTCTCCCGGTTATGCGGTACACAGCTGGCGCAGTTTTCTGAATTATCACCATTACTGCACCCACTCTCTGGGCCCGGCGATGTATATCACCAATCTGCGCCCGGTCAGTGTTTCTGCAGTAAAAGATACAGCTTGTATGCCCGGGGCTCTGGATGGTGTCGGCAGTGCAACTGCCAATCCGTCCATTGTCAAAATGAGCAACGGCGGTCTGGTACGCAATCTGGTCGGTACCACCACCAATGACTTCCCGATGGGGATGCGTTTCTGGGGTTCAAAGGCCAGTGCCCAGCATTTGCGGGATGAATTTCAGGTGCGTATCGGCGGTACAGGAGATGGTTATCTGCTGGATATCAAGCCGGAACTCAATGAGCTGCAGGAATTTGCCTTGAAAAGCGGTCATGGCGGCGGTGATTTCTGGGAATTGTACTTTTTTGCCAGAGAATTTCTTTACGGCGAAAAAGCTTTCTGGAATGTCTACCGTGCCGCTGATGTCACTATGGCCGGTATTCTTGCCATCCGCAGCGAAAAGGCAAACGGCGTTTCCATTGAAATCCCGGACTTCCGGGATAAGAATGTGCGTGAACTTTATCGGCATGACCATGAAAGCGGCGCTCTTGATTTTGACACATCAGATATTTTCCCTGCCGGTCATGATAAAGAACTTACCGGCAATTTCACCCGCCTGATGACGGAAATATATCCGATCTATATCGGCGGATTAAATCTTTTCAATATCGTCATGGATGGTATCGAAATCTATGACCTGATCGAAAACGATACAGGGAAACTCAGCATCCGCGATGCGGTCAACACGCTGATAAAAGAGATGCCGAAACTTTCCGAAAACTGCCGGATGCTGAAAAAAATCATGGAAGCATATCCTGATTCACTTCCCGGCAGGACGATTGCTAAAATTTTTGCTTCCCAGCAGATGGAAAAACTTCTCAATCCCGAAGAAACCATAGCGGAACTGCAGAAATGGCAGACCGGAATATATGCTGAACGGTAGTATCCTTACCATCGCCACCGGAGTAATCTGGACTCTGGTGGCGGTGATTTACAGTGCAGTTGCCGGAAAGCAGAAAAACTTTACCGGCTTCATGTTTTTTTACAGCGTTGTATTTGCGGTATTGATCTGGTTGTTTCAACCACCGCAAACAGCATCCGCAGCAGAAATCAGCAAAGTGGCATATTGCATTGTCCCGTCCGCGCTGTTGGGGCAGTTGGGTTTTTTCGCGCTTTATCTGGCGATGAAAAAGGGGTCTCACGCGGTGGCCTGGACCTTTACTCAATCGGCAATGGTGATGCCATTTCTGGGCAGCTGGATTTTTTTTGACAGTCAGGTGAAGTGGTTCAACTTTGCCGGATTGCTATTGATCGTTTTGGCCCTGTGCGGTTTGGGTAAAAGTAAAAAAGATAAATCAGCAGATGAACATAAAAAATTTTTATCTGCATTGATTTTTTCTCTGACCGCACTGCTTCTGACCGGCTTGAGTCAATTTTCCTCCCTGTTGCCGGGGGAATTGGGAATGAGTCAGGAAGCATTGTCATGGCGGTTGCCGATCAATACTGTTGCCGGGGTTGTCATCTGGGGGACAGGTGCTTTGATCGTAAAGGCCAAAACCGACCGGCAGATCATCAAATACGGTACTGTTTACGGACTGGTAGTTGCCGCCGGACAGGTAGTTTTGTATATGGCGATCGATGCACTGACTCCAATTGAAATGGTTGCGATCGTTTATCCGGCAGCATTGAGTATCTGTATTATCCTCTTTGCTGTCTATTGTGCAATATTCCGTAAAGAAAAACTTTCAAAACCGGTAATTGCCAGTCTGGTGCTGCTGCTTTCAGGAGTGATACTGCTTTTCCGGCAATAGATTTGCAGTTGCCGGCTCGCTGACACTCGATAGAAGGTGGCAAAACGGACTGTACAGACTACTCCGAGGGGGCAAGGTGGGGAGACGGCAAACGCCATCTCCCCGCGCCCGGCGCAGCGAAGACGCGCTTATCGCGGCGGCACGTTGCCGCCTTACTTTTATCCACTGTTTCTTTCCCTGCTTTCTTTTTGAAAGAAAGCAGGGTATCACGCTTTTCTTGTCTTACTTCTTTTCACGTGAAAAGAAGTAAGTACGTAAGACATATTGGACGACGGATTCTTCTTCGGTGAAAGTGTCGCGATGTTCGGCCATATATTCGATAGCTTCATGGAGTTTGATGCAGGCGGTTTTGTAATCGGTCTTACCGATTTCGCAGATAAGGCGGATACCGCGATCCATCAATTTCTTATTGGAAACGTTGACCCAGCTCATCCAGTTGCCGGTGATCCGGCCCATTACGGCCATTGTTCCGGTGGAAACGGTATTCAGCACCAGTTTGACTGCCATATGTCCCATCAGATGGAGGGGTGATTCGACAATACGGCATGGAACATTGAAATCTGCCCGGTCATTACCGCCGACAGAAAGATATTTGCGTTTGGCAAACGGGGCATTGAGTTTATCGAATGCGGCGGCAAGTTTTTCCGGACAAGGTTGATTGCCGACAGTGACCAATACAGCGGCATCGTTACCGGTAACGGCGCGGTCGGCGGGATTTTCATTGCCGACTTCAAATTTGAGCAATTCTGCGGCGCGGATCGCGGGAGGGTTGTTGCTCAAAGATTCCGGAATGCCCATGTCGAAGTAATCAGGAGTTTCCCATTCCAGACAACGCAGCGGTCGGCGCATCCCCAGCTGCCAGGTTTCCGGTGTGGAGTAAAGCGGATTTTTCACAAATGCCCACGATCTCGGAGAAACTGCATCATCATTTTTGCGGAAAGGCGGCAGCATAAAGGTCGGTGAACGTTCAGTAGTGTCGGTGAATATATCCAGCAGATAGCTGTCAGCGAAGTAAGTTACCAGGCCTTTTTTGCGGTAGAGTTCAGCTTCAAAGTCGATATAAGCGGCGATTCCGGCCACTGCTTCCGGGGATTCCAGAGAATCGAGCAGTTTTTCAAATTCCAGAGCGTAATCGATGGAATCAGCTCCGGTAAGACGGTTCAGGATGGTTTCCAGAGCCCCGCCGGCGATGAGCTGTTCGCTGGTGGTCGCCTGCATCCGGGTGGAACCGGCCAGTGCCATCGGACCGCAGTAAAGATCAAGAACACAAACTCTTGGATCGCAGATGGCTTTGCGGGAACGTTCCAGATTATCGGCCAGCAGCTGTGCCGGATTGTTAAAAAGCAGAAACACCTGACATCCGCGATCAAGAGCTTCAAAAACCGACCCCAGAACCGAAGAAGTTTCGCCGCCCTCGGTGATGGCCACGAGCATATCGTCGGCATCCATATTGTGTTCCTGCACCTGACGGCGGCCGAAAACCTGATAATCTTCAAAGAATTCCACCGACTTGACCAGAGCATAGTCTCCGCCGGTCATAATGCTGAATACCTGATCGGCATACGGAGATGCAGCCGGATCATCAACACAGGCATTGCGCCACATGCATTCCAGAAGAATACTCAATCTGCCGGTAGCTCCGCAGCCGGAAAAAATCACTTTGCCGCCATTGCGGATCACCTTTGCACCGGTTTCGACCAGTTTGGCAAACTCGGCAGAAGCAAACACCCTTTGCGCCATTGCCAGTACATTGCGGTCAACGCTCTGCAAATTACGGACACCGCCAACTGTGGAACGGGCAAATTCTTTATCCATAGAAGCGGTTTGGGGATTGGATTGTTCGGTGGGAAGAAATCCCAGATGGAACTGTTTTTCATGCTCCATAAAGTGCATGGCGGCCTGAACAGCTTTTTCGCTCATAATTCTTTTTTCCTTCTTGTTATTATTGTTTGAATTGTTGTGAAATAATCATACCGTGAGCCGGCGGGGAAACGCCGGTCACTGCCATAATGAGTAAAAAAATAAAAATTCACCGGGTGCTACCCGGACGTGGGCCGGCGGCGGAACGCCGATTGCCGCTATGGGCGGCGAAACTTCGCGCATCTGCCATCATACAGCTCAATTTCCAAAATTATCCCGGTAATTTTATAACGATGAAAGGTCAATAAGCTGTTGCTTCAGGCAACAGCTTTGCCCTGATTTCAGCGGCAGTTGCCGCTGAGAGGGCAAGGGCCTTGTCCAATTGTTCCTCAGTCACTCCGAAGCCGAATGCCGACGGCGGATACCCCGGTACGATCACCGCATGACCGAGAATATGCAGTGAATCATGTTTGAAACAAACCGAACCGTCTTTCCGGATCTTTTCAAAAAGTTCAGCCGGATATTCCTCAAGACCGCATGCGGCACAGATTTTGCGCGATTCATTTTCATCCATATAAGCCAGCAGCAGCCTGCCGGTGGCGGTTTTCCAGTGATCGGTCATCAGAAATTTGCTCCAGGGCCGCGCCAGCGGATCGCTGAAGTGAAAATTGAGCATGATCCGTCTGCCCCGGTGCATGACCGAAATATTCACCTGCCTGGCCAGTGCTTTGGATAATTCCCGCAACGGCTGATCGGCCGCTTTGGCAATGCGGGTGAAAAGATTGTCCCTGGTGTTGAGTGCGGCACACATCGCCCCGGTAACATAACCGTTTTTGCGGGAGATCTTTTCCAGATAACCGCGCTTGAGCAATTCACCCATGATCCGGGTGCAGGTAGCCGGGTTGATATGCAATACTTCCGCCGCTTCAGTCGGCGTGACATTGCTGCCGTTACGGAGTACAACATACTCCAGAACATCAAGTGCTTTTTGTAAAGATTTCATGGTAATTTCACATTATGAAATTATGATTTTGTTTTCTGCAATTAATATATCATAAACTTCAGTAAAAGTCAAATACATCATATTAAAAAATGTGAATTCCGGTCCGCAGCGGCAGGTACAGGGCCGATCCAACCGGCAAAGGCGCAATTACCGCAGCGGCACGTTGCCGCCGCGAGATTACCCGCAATGCACCACCGACGGTAAAAATATTATGAAAAAATACTTGACAAATAAAAATCCGGGTGTATAGTAACAAATAGCAACAGATGGAAACAATTAATATCAATTTGATATATCAAACAGTTGCGAATGGGAAAATCAGGGATGAATGGGACATTTTACGAAGGAATAACTCTGGATAACCGGGCGGTACGGATCACGGTATCAGGCGGAAAAATCTCTTCCTGCTCCGATATACCATACACAGCTGATCTGCCGCGCCTGCTGCCGGTACTGGTGGATCTGCAGCAGAATGGAGCTTTGGGATACGCATTCAATCAACTCGACGGACGGACGGCTCAAAAAGCTCTGCAGGTGATCGGTGATCATCTGCTGGTCAATGGTGTCGGCCGGGTGCTGGCGACTTTGCCGACTGCACCTTATGATGTTCTGCAGAATGCTGCCGGCTGCATTGCCGGAGTGTTGGACAGCGATGAAAAATTGAATACTCTCTACGCCGGGATTTTTCACGAAGGTGTTTTTATTTCTCCGGACTTCGGGTGGCGCGGCGGCCACAAACCGGAATATATCCGTTCTCCGGAGTGGCAGATTTTCGCTGACTTTGACCGGGCTTCCGGACACCGGGTAAAAATGGTCAATGTCGCCCCGGAAGTTCCCGGAGCGATGGAATTCATCCGCCGGGCCGCAGATGCCGGGATCAAAGTGGCCATCGGTCACTGTCATCCGGATGCAGCCACGATCCGCCAGGCAGTGAAAAACGGTGCGCAGATGGTGACACACTTCGCCAACGGCGCAGCTCCGGAGATCCACCGTTTCAAAAATCCGCTGTGGGGTTTTCTGGCCGAAGAGGGTCTGGCTCTCGGTCTGGTCGGTGACGGATTTCACCTGCCTCCGGAAGTGACCCAAGTGGCAATCAAGGTCAAAGGTGTTGAAAATTGCTTTATGGTCTCCGATGCCAATATGTTCTCCGGCTGCGCTCCGGGGATCTACCAGCGGATCGGCGGTATGGACTGCCAGATCGAGGAAAACGGCTTCATCCACGTCGTAGGTCAGGATATCCTCGCCGGAGCGTGGTTTCAGAACAACCGGAGTGTTGAATATCTGGTAAATCATTGTAAAGTGGATTTTGACACGGCATGGCGCATGTGCAGTACCATTCCGGCAAAGTTGTGCGGTATCACACTGCCGGAACTCTCCGGCGGCGAAGAAGCCAGTTTCGTTCTGGCAAAATTCAATAATGGCAAACTGCAGATCAATAAAACGGTTTTCTGCGGTAAAGAGTATATAAAAGACAACTGTCAGAAAGGATGATTCTTATGAAAACCAATTCACTTTCTTGTGAGAAAGTGAAGCCGTACGGCTTCACGCTGATCGAGCTGCTGGTCGTTATCGCCATTATCGCCATTCTGGCGGCAATACTGCTGCCGGCACTCAATTCCGCCAGAGAACGCGGACGTTCGGCCAGTTGCATCAACAATTTCAAGCAAATCGGTTCAGCGGTGATGATGTATGCCAACAACAATGATGATTGGCTGCTGCCCAGTTTATGGACTTTCGGTTCCGACACCAGTGCGGTATCTTATTGGTTTCTTCATCTGTTGAGAACCAATGCGCTGCCGCCGGAAACTTTGCATTGTCCATCCAACAATGTCAATATCAATCCCGGTGATGGCGATAATGGTATCAATTACAAGGATTATGAAGAACTTGACGGGCACCCGCGTACGATACAGTACAATAAAACCGCCGGATTCAAAAATACTCAAACAGCTGCACCGCAGAATGAGCCGGTCAAGATCGGTTCGATACCGGATGCTACCATGCAGGTACTCAGTTTCTGTGCGGTTTGGACAACTCAATTCAGTTACGCCAATAAAGGTTTTATGCAGCCGTTATATATCAGGCACAGCACAACCACCTATGCCATGCCGCCTCACAACAAATATTATAATCTGCTCTTTGTTGACGGACATGTCAATTCAACCACCAGAGCAGAATACCAGTCTGTTTATTATAAAGATGACTATGTTTTCAATAAATGACGCGGAGAAAAATTATGCGTAAAAGGATATTGTTGTTCAGTGCGGTTCTTTCCGGTTTTTCCCTGACCGCCGGAGAAATAGTGGCCAATCCGCAGGTCAAGATCACTGACCGTTACATTCTGCCGAAAGTCTGCGGCAAATACAACTGGCAGACCGGTCTGGACAGCCGCAACGGTCTGGAAATCACGCAGCAGCTCGGTCACGACCGGGTCACAGCTCTGCGGGCAGTGGAACTTTTCGGAGATAAAAGCAAAATGCATCCGGTACTGAAAAAACGTATCGAACTTGCCGAAAAGGGCCTGCTGCCGGTACTGGGCAAAAATTATCCTTATTTTGAAAGCAAGATCGCCGTTCCTCCCAAAGAACAGTTTGAAGCGATGAATAAACTGCCGAACTTCCTCGGCTACCGCGCATTCAACGAGTGGGGCACCGGTGCCGACCGGATGATCAGAGCCGCATTCGAGGGGATCACCGTCACCACTTATGCCGGAAAAAAAATGTACGCTATGGCCAAACCGCTGCTTAAAGATCAGAAAAATCCGCAGACCAGAGAGGAGTTTGAAGCCATCTGCCGCTTCATCTGGGAAAAGGTCAATTCTCCATTCGGTTTTGAAACCCACGTTTTCGACGGTTCCCACTACTGGGCCAAGGCGTGGCCCGGCGGCTGGAACAAGATCCGTGCCATCATCACCGAAAACCGTACCCCATACCGCAGCAATCCGATCCTCCAGTCCATCACCCGGGGAGCCGCCAGAATGTGGCAGGTACCTTACGGTTACTTCCCCGCCTACGACTGGCTGGCACGCATCTCCCCGCCGATGTACGATCACATGCAGAATCCCCGTGCCGGTTATCAGGACCAGCAGGGACTTCTGAAAATCTCCCCGTCACTTTACGAACGCATTTTCATCTACAACATGATGGGCAATCCCGCCATTATCGCTGATGAATCCGATCACTCCCGCTACATCGATCTGGCCGGCAGCGGACAGTACCGTTTCAGCTGGTACGGCGAAATCTGTGAAAAAATGCGTAAACTCAACGATGATTACGACTTCGGTATCTCTTACAACCCGGTGGCCCTCGTGCTGTCGTGGCACAATGGTCTGGTCTACTACGGCGACAAAGCCTTTTACCGCTTTGCCTATAATGACGGCGAACAGATGACCAGAGAGCTGCTGCACCGCGTGGCGTATGATTTTTCCGAACAGCACAAAATCAGCGATGAATTGGGCGCAACTCCCTGCGGAGATATTTTCGATGTTCTGCGCCTGGACACTCCCAAAGGACCGGTCGATCCGGCATTGCTTCAGAATTATCCGGTGGTCTTCCTCGCCGGAGAACAGAAATTCACGGAGGAAACGGTCAAAGTGCTGACCGGTTATGTCCGTAACGGCGGTACTCTGATCCTCAATACGGCGATGTTCCAAAAAGGAACTTTCGATCCCGCATTCACCGGCGCAGAGGTCGCTCCGGCGGTCAGTAAAGGGAAATTGACTGTACGTGCCGACGGCAAAAAGTTCCCATCCGGCACCTTCCGCTACCGGAAACTTACTCCGGTCAACGGCGCACAGGTATTATATTCCGCCGGCAAAGATCCGGTCGTCACCCGCAAAACTTACGGCAAAGGTGCCGTCATCCTCTGTTCGCAGGAGTTTCTGCTGGAAGAACGCGAATTTCTGGTGGATAATGCCAAACGCAAAAATATTCTCCCGGTGGCTCACGATCTGATGAAACGGATCGCCAAAGAGTTATTCCCGGTGCAGTTCGCCGGTGAAAATCTGGATAAACAGCTGATGTATCAGGTCAATGTCAAAGGCAGCGGCTTCGTGATCGCCCTCTACAACAACGGCGGCATGCGGTATGAATTGGCCGATGCTTCCAGCGGTCTGCCGGTCGAAATCCCCGACCCATGCGGCACCATTAAATTCACCATGCGCGTTCCGGATAATATGAAAGAGGCAGTTGATTTTATCAAACATGAAAAACTCTACTTCAAAAATGATAAAAACGGTAAATTCCTTGAATTCACCATCGCTCCGGGAAAATATACCATCGTGGAGATCTCCCCGGAGATCATCCCCGATCCGGTCGTGACCAAACCACTGAATCTGGCCCTGCAGAAACCGGTCTCCGCCAGCAGTTTCACTCCCAAATTTGAAGCGGAAAAGGCAGTTGACGGCAAAGAAAATTACAAAAGCGCATGGTGGAGCAAAAAGGCCTGCCCGCAGGAACTTACCGTCGATCTGGGCAAAGCGGAAACCGTCGATTCCTGCCGTACCGTGATGGCTTGGAGCTTCAATAATGAGATATATCCACGTTTCAGCGGATATAAAGTTTGGTACAGCAACGATTTGAAAGATTGGAAACTGGCCGTTGACGAGAGCAGAAATGTGATGTTTGACACTCCTGCCGGAGTATTGCGCTATTTCCCGGAAGCGGTCACGGCCCGTTACTTCAAACTGGAAGTTACTTTCAACTCCTCCCGGCAGGGCGCACAGGTGATCGAATTTCAGCTCTTCGCCCCCGGCAGAACTTCGCAGGTGACCATCCCCTGGAAACGCGATCCGTCCAAAGCTTCATTCCCGACAGCTGTTCTGGGGATGTTCCGGAAAAAATACCTTTCGGATATGCAGCCGGTCTCCGCCACCCAGTCCGAAGCAAAATTGACAATGGATAAGGAGTGTTACCGGCAGAACAATATGAAAATCCGTGATCGCGAATTTGCCAGAGGCCTGGGAACTCACGCCAAAAGCGAAATCGTCTATCGACTCGCCCCCAAAGAAAAGTGGAAACTTTTCACCGCCTACGTAGGCGTGGATAATGCCGGAGGACCCAGAGGTACACTGGAATTCAAGGTCTATACCGATGGCAAACTTGCCGCTTCCAGCGGTCAGGTCAATGCCGGACATGACGCTGTACCCATCTGGGCGGATGTTTCCAACTGTAAAGAATTGAAACTGGTTGTGACCGACGCCGATGACGGGATCTTCGGTGATATCGCTGACTGGGCGGATGCGGTCTTAAGAAAATAAATGTATTGAGAAAGGGAAAAAATGAAAAAATTATTGTCAATGCTTGCCATAACTGTCGCAAGTACCGTCTTTGCCGGTGAACTGGCCATCAAAGGAAATTTCCAGCTCCCCCGCAAACCGGGATTGCCCCCGGCCGGATGGAACCGTATTTCCGGCGGCAAAGGCACACTGGAATTGATCCAGTCCGCCGAAGGCAACTCCGTAATGCTCTCCGCCGATGCCGGAATGCGTTTCGGTATCTACAGTCAACCGGCAGCCGCCAAAGCCGGAGATAAAGTGAAAGTCACCGCCTTTGTGCGCGGCGAAAAGGTCATTCTCGGTATTTTCCAATACAGCACTCCTTCCGGAACCACCGCCCAGCGGCAGACTGTCACCGCAACTCCGGAGGGCAAGGAGGTCGAAGCCGTTTTCACCGTAAATGATACCAATAAAGGTAAGACGGATCGTATCCGCGTATGTCTGCTGGTAGACAAAGACGGTGCCGCCAGTTTCACCAACGTCAAAGCTGTCACTGTCGAATAATAACTGCCGACAATTATGCCCCCCTCGAAGTAAACTCCACACATGGATGCAGCTCCGACGGGGGCAATACGTTTTTACGGACCATACGGACTGCCCCCGGAGTCTCCCGGACTTAAACCTTAAATCCCCTGACAAAACAGAAGCACTTCAGCTGCCGGATATCAGCGCACTGACTGACAAAGCTGCCGGAATGCCGCCAAAAAATTTTTTTTGAAAAAAATTCATCCGGCACTTGACAAATATCCATTATGATGATAAAGTATTTATCAGCAAGATAATGGAACGTTCCATCAAAAAAAATGGTGATATCTGCAATGCACCGCCGGAGGGGGTAAGGTGGGGAGACGGCAAACGCTATCTCCCCGCGCCCGGCGCAGAAAAGGCGCGCTTACCGCTGCGACAGGTACAGGGCCGGGCCAACCGGTGGAGGCAGTGCGGGGTAAGGTCGGGTTTTGCGCGGAGTACGGCGCGGAAGTGTACAAATCGTACTCGACCGCGCCAACGCAGAAGCGAGGTGCGAGATTCCCCGCAATGCGCCGCCGGTAAATATGATAAAAAGACAGGAATAAAATTAAAATGGCAGTAACCGTCAAACAGATCGCAGATGAATTGGGCATATCGTTCCAACTGGTTTCGGCAGTTTTGAACAACAAGAATTATTGCCGTGCCTCCAAAGCCAAAAAACAGCTGATTTTCGATACCGCCGCCAGACTCGGATACCGTCCGAATGTCAATGCCCGTATCCTGACCGGCAAGCCGAGTAAAATTCTTGGAGTACTCGCTGATTTGCAGGCTGCCTCACCTGCTTCCAAAATTCTTGCCATGCTGGAAAGAGAAGCTGCCGAATACGGTTTCCGGCTGATGATCGGCGGTTTTCATGACCGTTTTGAAGATATCGTTTCCTCTTACCGGCTGCTGCTGCAGCATGGAGTCGATGGGGTATTTCTGATTGCCCTGGACGATTTGCGGTACCGTCAGGAAGCAGAAGATTTTTTCCGGAATGAAAAAAATCTGGTCGTCGTCCGCGCTCCGCTGCTCGAGGGACACTTCTGCATCGAAGTGGATCTGGCCGCTGCCTTTTCCCGGATAGTACATATTCTGCAAACTTCCGGCAGAAAAAATATCCATTATCTGGGGCAGGATTCCAATACCTACCAGAGTTTGCATGACCGGGCAACCGGATTTGCCGTCAACTTTCCCGATGCAGCCCGCCGGATCCACTATCTGGATGATTCCGGCAAAATCGCTGACGGTATGGAGGCTGATGAATTCGTGGAAAAAGTGGTCAAGCCGGAAAAAATCGATGCTCTGGTCATTCAGGATGACCTTACTGCTCTTTACTGGCTCAATATTCTCGCACAACACGGTTTGAGAATTCCGGATGATGTAGCCGTCACCGGATGCAACAATGAAAATTTCACCCCGGTCACAGTGCCGGGATTGGCTACCATCGATTTCCGGGAAGCGGAAATCACGCATCTGGCAATGGAACTTATGCAGCGTTCTTTGAAAAATATGGAACCGGAAACAGTGAAGATCATGCCGGAATTCATCCGGAGAATAAGCTGTCAATGAATTTATGTAAACATCCCCGGGGATGATTTTTATTACGGTTTGATCCAACCGGTGAAGACAGAGAAAACAGAAAAATTTTTTACAACATAATTGAATTTTCACGACATAATTAAAAAAAGGAGAAAATGTTATGAAAAAGTTTCTGCTGTTTATGTCTGCCTGGTTATTATTTCCGGTGCAGGCAGATGATGCCCTGGTGAAAAAAATTCTGGCCCTGCCGGAAAATACCGGAGGCGAAATAGTTTATTTCAACGATTTTTCAGATAAATCCAAATTGCCGAACTTCCGTTATACCAGTCAGTTTTCCCTCGATCCATCCGGAGGTGAAAACGGTTCTGCCGCCATCAAATGCGAAAAAACCGATCCAGCCCAGCTGCAGGATCTGTCCGTCCGGGTACCGGTGCTGCCCGGAGGTAAAACTTATATTACCGAAACCGTTATCCGGGCAGAAGATATCAAATTTTCCGGTACGGGCATAGCTTCTTCATCCATCGAATTGCGTAAAGATAAAAAACGGGTAGCCGGCGGAGTATATTCGGTCTACCGTAAAAAAGATTACACTCCCGGCAAGTGGTTTGTGCTGAAAGCGGAATTTTCCATTTCCGGCGAAAATATCGCCCCGCGTTACAGCATATATATGATGCGTAACACCACCGGCAGATTTTATATCAGCAGTCTCTGTATCAAAACAGCCGGACATAATGCCTCAATTCTTTTGCGCCGTCCGTACAATATGACTCTCGATCCGGCCGGAACTCCGGTTGAATTCAAAGTTTCCGGCGCACCGGCCAACGCCAGAATGCTCCTGACGATCAACAGCAGCAGCGGTGAACAACATCTGTTTGCCGCCGGTGAAAATGATATTTTCCGTACCGTACTGCCGCCGCTGCCCCCGGGTAAAGCAACCATTACCGTCCGGGTGACTGATGCAAATGCCGGAGAATTGTACTGCCAAAGCAAATATGATTTCACCGTCCGTAAACTTGAAGTGCCGGAGTACGGCGTGATGCCGGATGAATTTCAGCGGATCACGGTGAATGGCAAACCATTCATGCCCATCGGTATATACGGTTATCAGAACTCAAAAGACAAAGATCTGCAGAATATTTCCGAGGCCGGATTCAACTGTTTTCTGGATTATGATTCCCCGTCGTGGGGCAGAAGAAGCGGAGATATTGCCGGATTCCGGGCCATGCTGGACAAATACCAGAAATACGGTTTGAAGTGTATATTCAATATCCGTTGGCAATCCCCTTACACCGGAAACAGTTTGAGCAAAACCGCTTATGCCGGAAATACCGATGCGGTGACCGCCCATATCGTCCGGGCTCTGGCCGATCATCCGGCACTGCTGGCATGGTATGTAAGTGATGAAACCACCAGGGTGAATATTCCGCAAATCGTCCATCTGCGGCAGATCGTCAGTGCGGCAGATCCTTATCATCCGACAGTCGGTACCAGCTGTTATCCGACTGATCTGCCGCTGTACGGCAATGCCGCCGATATCATTGCCGTTGATCCATATCCGATCGGAGATACCGGCAGCATCCGGAATATACCGCAATCGCTGGCCGGGATGTTCAATCTGATGAACGGAGTGAAAAATAACGGGCAGATATTGTGGATCGTGCCGCAGGCGTTTTCATGGGGCGGCTACCGGACCAATTCAGCGGAAAAATTCAATCTGTGGCGGCATCCGACAGCAGAAGAGATAAGAACCATGCCGCTGCTGGCAGCATTGCACGGAGCCAGAGGATTCATCTTTTACACCTACCGTCCGCGCGGATATCAATTTTCCGCAGAATACGAAAATCTCCGCTGGCAGGCAATCAGAGAAAGCGTGAAAGAACTTAAAGCACTGGAAAAATTCATCATGGGTTCAAAAAAACCGGAAATCATTGAACAACAACCGGATTACCGATGCGGTATATTGACTGCCGATGACGGTAAAAGAGCCGTCATCCTGACCGGAATAAAAGAGAAAGCCGCCGGTAAAATCACTCTGCCGGAGGGCAGATGGGAAAAATTATCCGGTCAGGCTGAAATCAGCAGCAACCAGCTGATATTTGACTTCAATGCAATAAATTCGGCCGTTTTCGTGGAAAAATAAAACATCTGTAAAAGGAGAAAACACAAATGAAACATTCACTTTATGATCATAAAGTGAAGCTGTACAGCTTCACTTCGAAAGCTTTTTCACAAAAAGTTCCGCTTTTCTTTGAAAGAGAAAGGGGGCGTGGGGGAAAGGGAAAACTTTTTTTTCTCGTGAAAAGAAAGTTTTCCTTGTCCCCCGCACACTCATTCACTTTGATAGAATTGCTGGTAGTTATTGCGATG
>JAGBZM010000035.1 GCA_017628235.1 Lentisphaeria bacterium
GGTAATTGGAAACAGGCATCCTGACTGTCTTTGCGGACCGCACAACACAAGCCGGCCTCAGCAGCGATTTTCCGCACTTCATCTTTGGACAATCCGCCCAACGGGAATCCGGCCCGGGACAACTCTTTCTGAGTCAGACGGTAAAGAAAATAGCTCTGATCCTTGTTACGGTCAACACCCCGGGACAGTTGAAAAACCCCATCTTTTTCCGCCAATCTCACATAATGTCCGGTAAAAACCCGGTGTATTCCCAATTGATCCGCCGCCCGGAGCAATTCGGCAAACTTCACCTCCGCATTGCATATACAACATGGATTCGGCGTCCGCCCGCAAGCATACTCCAATGCCGAGGCGTACAATACATTACGGTAAAAATTATCCGGACACTTCACTTCAATCAACGGAATCCCCAACTGCCGGCAGCACATCTGCAATCCGGGATCTTCCGGAGCATCATGCTCCATTTGCAAATGAATTCCGGTAACATCAAAACCGGCTTTCTGAACCAGATATGCTGCCACCGAAGAATCCACACCTCCGGACATGGCAACTGCAACTTTTTCCTTATTCATCGCCAGTTCCTGCATCGTATTCATCATCCGGCCGCCGGACTCCGCGCCATACGGATACCGGTATTCCCCGGCAAGTATAATCATCCGGCAGCAACGGCGTCCATACCCGTCCGGGATAGACCGGCAAACGCGATGAAATCAAATATACACTGTCTTCCAAACCGTCCAGTTCTTCCAATGACTGCATCCGGTACACCGGTATACCAACGTAAAACAGACCGCTGTACATCCCCTCGATATCATATTTGTAGATCCGCGCAGTATCCTCCGGCAAAACCTCGCGCACATCCGAACCGAATTTGCGCCAACCGTTTTCCATCATCGAGTACGGCAACAATTCCACCGCCCCGACCACACCGATCCCAAACGAAATCAAGGCTATCTGCGCCCACACCGGCAACCGGCAGCGGCCCCGGCAATAAACTGCAAATGCCAAAATAAGCAATACCACTGCCCCGACAGCCCAATAACTGTAACCGCTGACGGTTTCCCTGAACAGCATCTTTTCCGGATCTCCCAGAAAACGGAGCAGCGACGGAGGAGCAAATGCCGCCGCCAATACCAATAATATCGCTGCCGGAAAAAATATCCATCCCAATGTCAGGGCTTTACGCAGAAAACCACTGTACCGGCGTACCCCCAATTCGTAATTCAAACCGGTCAGTACCGCCAATGGGCCGATCACAAAAAAGGTCAGTTCCGTCGATATGCCCGGAATCAGCCACACCAGAGCAGCCATCGAAAAAAACAGCGTCCGCAAATAACGGCTGAATACCGGAACCGGAGATATCGCCTGCAATGCCACACAAAACGGCATCCATGCCACCAAAGTCCAGGGCATGAACCGCAAAGGGAACTTCACCGGAAACAGCAGTAAATCCCGCCAGTATTCTCCGGAAGCAATCATTTTCAATTCCGCCCCGCCTGGATTTTTCAACAGATCAATTCCGAAAGGATACGCCCAGGCCATCATCACAACCAGCAGCAAAATTATTCCGCAGGCAAATCCCGGAGTCCGGAATTTACCGGCAAATGAAAGCGGACGGCGCAGAAAAAACAGTGGAAAAATAAAAAACAGCAACACCACCGGCCCGGATGTCAGAAAGCCGAGTGCCAGAAAAAATGCCGATGCGATCCAGGCACAATTCCAATCTGCCAACCGGCTGCCGTAATGGAAAAAGAGTAATTGCGCCGCCAGCAAAAAACATGCCGCCATTGATTCCGGCCCGCCCTGAACACCTTTACTCAACGCAAAAAGCGTTCCGAAGCAACAGCAGCCGGCAACGATCCCCGCCAGTTTTCCGCTGCGGCAGCCGGCCGCAAACGCCGCCAGAAGCGACAATATACCCAACATTATCAGCGATATCAGCCGCAGTGCAGTTTCCATCGGCAGAGACAACCGGTACAATAAAGATACCAATGCCGGATAAAGCGGCCAGACATCCCGCTGCAAAGTATTGTGAGCCTGCGCTGTGATCCCGGCTTCCGGACTCCATGGAACATCCACAAAATCCGCTGCAACGGCCGCATATAAACCCTCATGGCGGAAAAGTTCCCGCTGACTGGTCAGCCAGGGCAGAAAAATCAGGAGAAACAACACCGCCGTCAGCAGTACCGCCATGCGGAAAGATATCCTGTTTTCCAATTTCAACGACAGAGGCAATTTTTCCTGTTCAATCATTTTCCCGTTCCCGTAAAAAACATTTGCTATAATTTAGTACTTCTTGATGATTTTTCAATATCCCGTACTTTAAATTCCGGCATTTTCAACGCTTTTTCGATCTCCTGCCGTTCAAATAGCGGTGTTACGGCAGCTTTCACACTCAAATCTGCGACTTTGGTCAGAAGGAAATCCGACATCACGACCTTCACCACACCGGAACCGGAACTGCCGGTAACAAAATACCCGCTTTCCCCGGAAAATCTCCGGCGCAACTCTCCGATCTTCTCCTGCGGTATCCATGCAACTGAAATCCGGTTGCCGTAAGAGAGCATCCGGAACAACGTTCTGCCGGTAACTTTCCGGGAAAAATTCTTTGCATAAAAAGAAAATACCGCCATCTCGCCATCCCCTGCCCGGCGAATTATCTCAGCAGCACTCATCCCGAATTCCCGCATACCGGCAAATTCTCTCAATACGCGGTCCGCCTCCGGCACAACTGCATTCTCCGCCCGGCGCATGATCGCCATGATCCGGGAATCCCGGACTTTGCCGCCGCGCAGCAAACAGGAGGATGCAAACTTGAACTTGCGCTGCTCATCGAAAACCAGAGTCAGCTTCACCGCCGAAGCTCCATAAGCTCCCGGCTGAGCCATCAGCACCCCGTAACTCACGCTGCCCGCCCCCTCCCGGTGTGAATGTCCTCCGATCACTGCATCGATCTCCGGCACTTCCCGAAGCAATCGATTCATAACCGGATAGTTGCTTATTGCAATATGGCACAGCAGTACAACGGCATTGCAGCCGGCCTTTTTCAATTCCGGCACGATCTTCCTTACCGCACTCACCTCATCGATGCAGGTCAAATCCCGCCGGAATCCGGCATACTTTTTCAACCCGGCATCTCCCAGACCGATCACTCCGATCCGGATACCGTCACGCTCAATGATCCGGTATCCCGGCAAATCCAATCCGGCCAGATGCCACTGCGCCGCCAATATGCTTCCCCGGAAGTTGCGCTGCCACCTCTGCAATACCCGGGTGCCGAACTCCAGATCGTGATTACCCGGTATCAGAAAATCATATCCGAGGAGATTAAATACTTCGATCACCGGCAATGCCTCAGCACAGACCATCGCATAATTCCCCTGTACGATGTCGCCCAGATCTGCTTTCACCGCACGGGGATATTTACTTATTTCCGGAGCCAGCAATGCCAGTTTTTCCAATCTGCCATGCAAATCACCGGTCACAATAAACTCCACTTCGCCGCCGTTGAGCAACAGAATGCTGCAGCACGCCAGCAAAGCAAGACAATTTTTTATCATTCCCGGCCGGCCCGGAACTTTACGCCAAAGCCAACGCCTGATCAAAATCTGCTTTGATATCTTCAATATTTTCCAATCCGACTGAAACCCGGATCAAATCCGGCGAAACTCCGGCAGCAACCAGTTCCGCTTCCGAAAGCTGACGGTGAGTCATGCTCGCCGGATGCAGCACCCCGGTACGGGCATCGGCCACATGCACCACGATCGCCGCCAACTTCAAGGCATTCATCACCTTTTCTCCGGCTTCACGGCCGCCTTTCACTCCGAAACAGAGAACCCCGGATGCCATCGCTCCGGTAAAATATTTCTGAACTTTGCCATATTCCGGATTATCCGCCAAACCGGGATAATTGACCCAGCTTACTTTCGGATGATTGCGCAGAAATTCCGCCAGCAGCAAAGCGTTGCTGCTGTGTCTTTCCATACGCAGATGGAGCGTTTCCGCCCCCAGATTGGCAAGAAATGCGTTAAAAGGCATCATCGGAATACCATAATCACGCACCAGCTGTACCCGCAATTTCACCGAAAATGGTGCCGCTGCAAAATCTCTGGTGTAAACCAGACCGTGATAACTGCTGTCCGGCTCAGTAAATTCCGGAAATTTGCCGTTGCTCCAGTTGAATCCGCCCTTCTCCACAATA
>JAGBZM010000036.1 GCA_017628235.1 Lentisphaeria bacterium
CATAACGATGTTCTGATTGACCGAAACCAGTTTGCCGGTGCCGTTGACGATCACGTCGACTTCGCAGAAGTAGGCGGCGATCAGCGAACCGAAAAAGAACACTATTCCAATCCAGACTCCCAATTTGGCGGCAAAAGGCAGCGGCCGCATGGCGATTTCCACCGCATCGGGCTGGAAATCGACTGCCACATGATTGAGTTTATTCTTTTTGTTCACCGGTTCATATTCCTTTCCATCTGCTGACTCCAGAAGTCCTTGTACACTCCGGGACGGCTCAACAATTCCCGGTGCGGAGCGAAATCAGCAAGTTCACCTTTGTCCAGCACGATTGTTTTATCCGCGCCGCTGACGATCGACAGCCGGTGGGAAATTATCAGCACCGTCCGTCCGGAAGCGATGCGCGGCAGATTCTCCTGAATGACATTTTCGCTCTCCGGGTCCAACGCGCTGGTCGCTTCGTCGAAAATCAGTATGCGCGGATTGGTCAGCAGGGCTCTGGCGATAGCCAGACGTTGTTTCTGGCCGCCGGAGAGGTTGGAAGCATTTTCTTCAAGCATCGTATCATAACCTTTGGGCAGATTCTGGACAAATTCATCCGCCCCGGCCAGCCGGGTGACGGCGATGATCTCATCCAGAGTTGCGTGCCGTTTGGTCAAGCTCAGATTTTCCCGCACCGTACCGCTGAAAAAATAGTTTTCCTGCAGCACCACGCCGATGCTGTTGCGTAAATGGACCTTGTCGATTTCCCGGATGTCGATACCGTCGATTTTCACCAGACCGCTTAACACCGGATACAACCCCTGAAGCAGTTTGGTCACAGTCGTTTTGCCTGAACCGGAACGTCCGACGATACCGATGACCTGACCCGGTTCAATGGTGAAAGAGAGATCGCGGATCACCATCGGTCCGTCCGGAGTGTAACGGAAATTGACATGGTCAAAAGCGATCTGTCCCCGGAAAGGATTGCGGACACCGCCGCCGGAAGGTTCCGGACGGGTATTCATCACGTTGCCCAGCATCTGGATGGAAATGGATATCTGCTGATATTCATGTACCAGACTGACCAGTTTGACCAGCGGGCCGGTGACCCGGCCGGAGATCATCTGAAATGCGATTAAAGCTCCGACGGTCATTGTGCCGTCGAAAACGGACATGGTTCCCAGCCCGATGACACATACATTCATCATCATTTCCAGATACTGACTCAAAGTTTTGGCGGTGATGGAGATTTTTCCCACGCGGAAATAGGCATTGACTGTGAATGCGGTGGTATCTGCCCATGCCTCTTTCTGCACCGGTTCCAGGGAGAGGCTTTTTACGGTCCGCATGCCCTGGATCGATTCCACCAGCATGCTCTGGCGTTTGCCTTCGGCACTGTACAGGTCCTGCAGACGCCGCTGGAAAGGCTTGATAAGCACGCCGATAACGGCCGCCATCGCCGCTGCGAATGCCAGCACCACGCAGGTCAGTTTCACACTGTACATCAGCAGGAACGGGATGAAAATAAACAGACTTGTCAATTCCAGAATGGTGAAAAAGAGACTGCCGGAGAGGAAGCCCCGGATCTTTTCGGTCTGCTGCATATGCTTGAGCAGCACGCCGGAGGGAACCCGGTCAAAGAAGTCGATGGGCAGTTTCATCAATTTATCAAATACTTTGGTGGCGGTGGCGATATCGATTTTATTGGTACCGAAAAGCAGCAGATAACCGCGCAGATATTCCATTATCCCGTTGAAAACCAGTATCACGCAGATTGCCGCGATCAGTACGGTCAAAGTGTTGTAACTCTGGCTGACCAGCACCT
Source organism: Lentisphaeria bacterium (assembly GCA_017628235.1). Taxonomy (GTDB): domain Bacteria; phylum Verrucomicrobiota; class Lentisphaeria; order Victivallales; family Victivallaceae; genus UBA1784. Next base: position 1,805 of record JAGBZM010000036.1, read on the forward strand.
TATCCACGATGATCTGGAAGAAAAGCGGCATGACCAGAGCCACCACATTTATCATCAGTACGGCAAAGGCGATGTGAGCGAAAACCCCCTTGAGCTTGAGAAATTCCGGTACGAACCACAGCAAACCGAATGGACGCTCCTCGTCAAACATCCGGTAGAGCCGTTTGATCATAAAGCCGTAACCTGAAGAAATTTCAGCATAATGAGTTTTATCCCACAGCAGAAATCTCTCCCCGGCAGCCGGAGGCGGCGAATTGGGATCGATCACCGCGATCTGTCCGCCATTTTCAGTTTCCCGGAAGCCGCAGATGATGAAGTGTTTGCCGTCTTTACGCACGCCGATGACCGGGTAAGCCTTTCCCATACCGGCAAAGGTTTTCCAGGGGAGTTTGGTGCGGGCGATTTTCAGATGGTTGTCGCTGCCGATCTTGATCAGTTTGCGCGGCGGCAGCTCATCACCGGAGACCGCATAATCATGCATGATGCGCTGGCAATTGAGATTGAGCCGGTGGTGATTGGCGACCGATACCAGCGCGAAAACGGATGAGTGGCGGTGGGAATCGAAGTCACGCAGATTGGAAAAGGTGATCAGAGTTCCCTCGGAAATCTGCCGGAATTGGTCGATGGGCAATATCACGGTATTGCCGGAACCATTGGCTCCGCGCGGATTGTAAAGGGCAACTTTGTCGCCGGAGAGCTGGGAAGAATTGACCACGACCACATAATGACCGTTTTTCAACAACGCCAGCGACGGCCCGGAATAATCTTTTACTTCATTGACCGTGATGCGGTTGGGTTGATACTCCATCAAGTCGCAGATTTTCAGCAGAGCCGACACGGAATCGCGGTCGTAGAGCGACAACATTTCTGCCGTGACGATGCCATCCCAATCCGGATTGAGATGCATTTTTTTAAGTAACTCTTTCAGACAATCAAGTCCGCTGCGTACAATGGTATCCATTACAACTTTTCTCATTAAACTATAAATAATCGCTGTAATATACCATAAGGCAACGCTTTTTTCAAGAGAGGAGAGTGAGAAAAGCGGCTTTTTATGGGGATTTCACGGAGCATTCCGGCAAGCGGGGAGTTCGGCAGGCTGGTCGGGGACGATAACGCAAGTCGTGATTGGTCAACCACGCGCAAAAACGGTTCGCTCCGACCGGGTTGGAGTCAATATGTTTTTTGCATCAATGCAAAAGCGAAGCGGGCAATTGCTTACACTGCGCCGCCGGTTTTTCGCGGCGCAGTGCAGCAAAGGCGGACGGTTGGATTTTTACAACGACCGATTATCGGGTTATGATAATCAGATACCGTTGACATTCAGAGAATTTTCCAGTACGATTTTCTGTCGCCGGTCGGGGGTGGTCAACGAGATATCGACTCCGGAAAAGTCCACATCTTTCACATGGCGCATATAGACGCCGCATGCGGGCAGGACTCCGTAATAGCCGATTTCCGGATAGCCGGAAGCAAATTCCGGAACTTCCGCTGCCGCCGGTGTTTCATTCATGCCGCCGGGTAAATTCAGGGAAATATCGCGCAGTGAAATATTTTCCACCGGGATATCCGGTTGTCCCATGATCGCCAGACAGTTGTGGGCGTAAAGCGGAACTCCCTGCGGATAATTCATACTGCGGACAGCTTCTTTGTGGCAGGAGATATCGGCATGGAGATCGCTGACGGAGATATTGCGGATGTATCCGACCGGTTTGACCGGTGAACCGTCATAAGTCCTTCCCCGCCGTCCGAGCCGGATGAAAAGGGGATTGGCGGCTTCGGTGACGGTGATGCCGGAAATTTCAAAATTTTCCACTTTTGCGCCGTCGGCACTGAAAATTTTGATTGCTCCCATATCGCCGCGCATGATGCGGCAGCCGGTGAATTTGACCTGCCGGATGTCGCCGTAGGTTTCGGTGCCGACTTTGAATGCTGCCGCCCGGGAACGCAGTTCGCAGCCGGAAACGGTGATATTTTCGCAGGGAGTTGAAGCGGTGCTTTTCAGACAGACGGCATCATCTCCGGTATCGATCCGGCAGTCGGCAACTTTCACCTGCCGGCAGCTGTCGATATCGATGCCGTCATTATTGGAATTGGCGTGACAGAAGATATCCAGATCATTGATTGTGACATTTTCGCAATTACGCAGGTGGCAGGTCCAGGCTGCAGAATCCCGCAGATGCACTCCGGACAAAGCGATATTCCGGCAGTTGGCGAAACGGATCAGGATCGGCCGCATGCCGAAAGCCGGATCATCAGCTTTGAATGCTTCTCCGCTGCCGGAGATGGTCCCGTCACCGCAGAAGGCCGCATCGTGGATATCCACGCCCAGGATCAATGCCCGGCCGCGCTCCTGGGCGGTACCGTCACTGAAACTGTCATTGACTGCCGGGTAATCCTCCAGTCGCGGTGAACCGCAGATGACGGTACCGGCAGAGAGGATCACGCGGACATTGCTGCGCAGGAAAATGGTTCCGCAGTGCCAGGTGCCGGGGGGGATGGTCACCTCCCCACCCCCGGAAGCGGCACACAAATCTATTTCTTTTTGGATATCAAACATTTTTCAACTTACCACGATTCGGTTCTTGTTCCGACATAAACAGTGACTCCGCTTACCCATTTTGCTTTGTTGGGGCTGCTGTCATCATTGATGTTCATGAGATAATCTTTCATTTCGGCGAACGATTTCATGTCAGCATGTCCATCTGCATAGCTTCTGGATATGTTGCCACTGTGCCAAAACGCCAATCCGCTTTGACCGTAGCGGGAGTACGCTCCAACCGGACTACCGCTGCCGGCATCGGTGAAAAGCTGTGTCTCGGTTGGCTTTTTCAGTTTGGAAAGATGCAGAACAACGCCTTTCCCGTTTGCAGAAGCGGATGAATAAGAACCAGAGCTTTTTGCTACACCAAGTATGTAATTGATATCAACAGGCACAGCATATATGCCATAGCGATTGTAAGAGTTGCTTGCGGTTGAGCAAGGAGGAGCAGAAGGGCATATGACCGACTGCTTGTCCAGGGTAGTTTGTATCTTTCCTCCGAATGGGGCCTGGGCATCTGAATATTCAGGGGTGGATGCAGCCAAAATTAATGATTTCCAGTCATCGGCCTGCAGCAAAACAGACGGCCCGTAGGCATCAGAATACATCTGGAATGCGGTGGCACACTGCTTCATATTGTTGATGCAGCTGGCGGCGCGGCCGCGTTCTCTTGCGGAGTTGAGGGCGGGCAGCAAAATGGCCGCCAGAATCGCGATGATGGCGATCACCACCAGCAGTTCAATCAGGGTAAAGCAGCTCTGCTTTACCCGCCGGATGGCGGGTAAAGTTCTTTCATGGTCACAGGACGGGACAGCAGGATACATTCTTTTTTTCATTTTTGATTTCTCCTTTTTTGTTTATTTTTCGATCACGATCTGGTCGCGCAGATAGATGCCGTCAACCAGCTTGATGATCAGTTTCTTGTAGTTGTTGCGCAACGGCAGCAGCACTTCGCCGCTGTACGGCTGACAGACCACTTCATTGCCGTCAAATTTGTCTTCATCGTAAGCGATTTTCAATTCCAGTTTGTCAAATTCGGGATTTTTATTGCCGACGGTGATATGGAGCATGCCGTCAGCATTGATTTCCGCTTTGAGCAGCTGCGGCAGCCGGACGATATTTCCGGCTGTATCACCGGCGATGTCGGCGGTCAACCGGACTTTGCCGTTGACTTTACGCATGGCGACTTCCTTATCGGCCCACAATTCCATATAGTGAACTCCGGGGATATCCTCCACTTCCAGAATTTCCGCTTTCACCGGATCTTTACTGCGGTTGTAAACGCCGTAAAGCACCTTTTCATTGCCGGGAGCCGGAAAGTAGTTGGCCGCCACATCTTTATGCAGAGTCTGAATGTACGGAACCGGATCGACACAGGCGGAGATCACATCGGCATTCTCCTCCAGCGTGCGGGCCGCGAATTGTCCCTCTCCCCGGGTGACACAGAAACCGACCGCATTGAAAAGGGCCATCATCGCTCCTTCGCGGGGAAAGCCTACGGTGTGCATCCACACTTTGCTCTCCGGGAAAGTGAAGCGGCTGAAAACCAGTTGATAAGCATTCAGCTTGCGGTACGGACCCCAGCGGCCGGTATCGGCAAAGCCGTTGATATTCTGCGAGAACCAGCCGTCAGTATACTGCATGATGTAATCGGTTCCGGCATGTTCAGTGGTGACGGAAGCTTCCGGGTTGGCTTCATAGATCCGATCCTGAAACATGCTGATGGCTCCGGCCAGTTTATCCACTGCCATTGAGCTGCGGAAGGTGCCGTCATAGTGCTTGTGTTCCGGATTGAAGCAGTGATAGTTGCGCGCCATCACGTCCAGACGCAACCCGTCGGCTCCGGTTTCTTTGATGATCCTGCCGAATTTTTTGCTCAGATAGTCCACCCACTCATGTTCCATCGGACAGAGTACGAAGTCTCTCCCCGGACGGCAGTAGCTGGTCTTGTATTCACCCGGACCCCACATCTGGGCACTCTTTTTGCCGAAAAGCCGGTGCTGATCCGTCCCTTCCGTAGCCATTTCCGGGAAGGTGTAGAATACCAGCCGTCCGCCTTTGGCGCGGACATCTTTGATCTCCTGCCGCAGAGCCGGTAAGCCGCCCCGGGCGGTATTGTACTCATAATTACAGCCGGTGTTAATGCCTTTTTTTCCCAGTTCACTGGTGGTTAAAAAGGCATTCTCTTTGCCGTAATCCCACCAGAAAGCGATCTCTTGCAGGCCGCGTTTTTCCGCTTCGCCCATCGCTCTGGCATAAGCATAACGCTTGTTGACCACGTCAAAGTGTCCGCCCTGATGGGTGCGCGGAGTCATCTGGTGATGGTTGCTGTTGGGATGGCTGGACAGATGGATGAAGCAATCCTGATACCAGCGGGGCGGGACATGCCGTTTTTTCAGGAAGGTTTTGGAGAATTTGCGGTAAGCAGCAATACCGTCTCTCCAGTCAGCCGGGCCCACTCCGAATTTACCGGTGACCAGCATGGTCTCTTTGCCCGCCGGGGCAGTTACTTCATAGTTTCTCCAGCCCAGCGAAGTACCTTTGCGGAAGTCAAAAATTTTCGCCGGCCACTGGGGACTGTTGTTGGGGATCGGACTGTAAGCCACCGCCGGACGTTTGCCGTCGGAAGTTTTGATCAGACTCAAAAGTTTGCTGTAACCGGTGGTGTCGGTGGTAAAGCCGTAGAAACTGCCGCCTTCAGCAGTGTCAAATCCGCACATCATCTGCATCGTGGAGGTCAGACCGTACGGATGATTCAATTCGATATGCAGAATACCGGCCATACCGGATTCAAAGGGAAAGAAGATACCGTCTTTGGCAATATCCTTGCCGAACTGCAATCCCTGGATCACCCACTGTCCGGCCGCATCCATCGCTTTGCCGGAGAGGTTTTTCAACTTCATTTCCGCAGTATATTCCGGAGAATCAGCGGCAAAATCCAGCTTGATATTCAATTCGGTCGCCGTCGCTTTGGAGACAAAGTCGAAAATGAGCGAATCGCCGCGACGGTAGAGTTTTTTCAATTTGTAATCCGCCACTTTGAAGCGGCTCTGCTTGAGAAAAACCGAGAAAAACGGGGTGGGTTTGGCCAGAAGTTGCCTGCCGGAATATTTGTTGACCAGCGAGGTGAGCTGCAATTCTCCGGCACAGTTGAATTTCAGGTCAAAGTAACGGTTGCTCACCTGCGCACTGTTTTTGCCGGTCACGATCTTCAGCGGAGCTGCCGCCGGTTCCGGACGGGGAGCAAGAGCTGCCGGCACCGGCACCGTGTATCTGGTTGCCGCCGCTGCCGAAGCTGAAGTGGCACGGACACCCTCAAAAATCACGTTGTCCACATCCATATTGAATTTGCCGCCGTTTCTGCAGTTGATCACAAAAAGCGCATTCAGGGCATTTTTCGTTTCCGGAGCCGGGCCGGAATGCAGTTCCCTGCCGTCGATAAGATAGGTGATCTTATCCGCATCGACCCGGACTTCCAGCTCGTGCCACTGACCCTTTTTCAGCGGCGGCGCGGCTTTGCGCCTGCCGTTGACGGTCATATTGGGCCGCAGATTGGGGTTGTTGAAGTGAAAGGCGTTGCCGTGTTTCATCCAGGGCGATACCGAAACCGGACCGATGAACGCATTGAAAGGAGGAACCGCCTCATTTATCCGCAGCCGGGCCTTGAATCTGCCGGTGACGATTTTGGCTTTGCTCATCAACCGCAACTCCCCGGCGGTGTGATCGATGTGAAGCATATTGTTGTCGCAAACCGGAATTTTGCTGCCATTCAGACAGAGCAGATCCCAGGGAGTTTCCGACTCCTCCTCGATAGCGACCGCAGCAGTGCCGGTACCCAGTTTGTAGAAGGTCTCATTCATGCTTACCATGTGACCGGTACCGTTGGGTTTGGGCGCCGGTTTGGCTGACGGAGTGTTGTTGAAGTGTTTGGCAACGGCCAGATTCTGCGCTTGGGCAAGTTTGAGCATGCCCTGCACATAGAAGTGGGCTCCGGCTTCCTGCAGGTGGCAGGAGTCTTCGCGCCCTTTGGGGAAGTTTTTGTGCAGCCCCGGTTTGAGCCACATGTAATAAGTTTTGGCCTTTTCAACGCCGAGTTTGGTCAGTTCCTGCTGTGACCATCCGTTAAGGTCGATAAGATCGGCCTTCTCTTCAGCGGCTACTTTGCGGGCGGCGGCACTGTATTTGGCAAAATATTCGCTCTGACTGATTTTTCCATCCCGGTAAGACATGAAAACTATCGGCGTACAGATGATGGGAGTGGCTTTTTTTGCCCGGACATCCCGGATGTACTGCCGGAGATTTTCCGGATATTCCGTTTCCGGGTCAGAGTGGCGGTAAGCGTTCTTTTCGCCCTGATGAGCATCGTTGTGAGCGAACTGGATGAAAACGAAGTCTCCCGGAGAGACCTGATTGAGCAGCGTTGCCCAGCGGCCCTCATTGCGGAAAGATTTGCTGCTTCTGCCGCCCCGGGCAAGATTGTGGACCTTTACGCCGTCTTTCGCGTAAAGCTTGAGAGCCTGCCCCCAGCCGGTCTGCGGCGCGTGTTCGGGCGGATAGTCCGCCATTGTGGAATCCCCGGCCATGTAGATGTCAACTGCCATCAGCGGCAGTATGAGCATGCCGGTTAAAAGTGAAACGATTTTTTTGTGCATGTTACCTCCTGTTTTATTTGGTGTGTTTTGTGTGTCTGCAGTTAATTTACTGCCATACGGTTTTTTTTGCGATGATAATAATCACAATGTGCATGTCAAAATCGGTATTTTTGAAAAAAATAATTTGCCGGTCGCCTTTCCGGTTGCAAAACGTATATTCCAGTGCTATATTGATTAATATTATGAAAGAATTCAGCATAGAATACAACCGTACCGTAGTTCCGGAGAGTAACAAATGTCTTTTTATGGACATTTCGCTGCCGGAATTGTCACCTTTGCGCCGGGCTGGGATCAAGTGTTTGAGCTTTGTTCACTGGCTCGGACACTGGATGATCGAGCGTAACGGCAATTCGCAGGAAAGACATCTGGACTTTTACTGGTTTTTCGGAGACGGATTTTCCATCGAGAGTGTTGATGGAATTCTGCATGCCAGGCCGGGGGATTTTCTGGCGGTTCCCAGCTGGTTTGACCGCCGTCAGACGATCATTTCCGAATATTGTCCGCACATCTACATCCGGACGGATGCGGTCGATGATTTCAGTCAGTTCCAGCAGATAATTTTGCGGAAAAGTATTTTGAGCGATGAGTTTCAAAGCGATTTCATCCGGCTGGCGCGCAGCTGTAACCCGCTGAATTATGAAAAAATACTGCTGTCTCCGCTGGCGGAACTGGTCGCCGCGCAATTCAAAAAGGAGATCGGTTATAATGATTCAGCCGGGGAAAGATTCCGGGAACGTTTTTTCAGCATTCTGAACCGCACTCCGGCCGGAGTGTCAGTGCCGGAACTGGCGGAACAATTGTGCATGTCGGAATCCGGATTGTATAAAAAATGCATGCAGTTTCTGCACGCTTCGCCGGGGAAACTGCTGGCTGAACACCGTTTGCAGAATGCCCGTCAGTATCTGCTGCTGGGCAATTATCCTTTGCGGCAGGTCGCCCGAATGTCCGGTTACTGCGATGAATTTGCTTTTTCCAAAGCCTTCCGCAACTGCTTCGGCATTTCGCCGTCAGAGTACCGCGAAAAAAATTCCCTGCGGTAAATGTTTCACCGCAGGGCCGGAAGATATACGTTTGATTTATTTCATGGCCGCAAGACCGGCATTGTAAGCATTGATATTGGCTTCCACGGCACCGGGTTTTTTGCCGAATTTTTCTTCCACTGCTTCAGCAAAGGCCCGGGAGAAGTCCGCCTGATCGGCTTTATTCATGCCGTTCTTGGCCAGCACCGCCGCCAACGCTCCAATAAGTACGGAGTTGGCAAATTTGGAATTGCCCAACTGATTTCCGGCAATATCCAGCGCATCGATGCCGTAGGTTTTCATCGTTGCCGGCAGCTGAGGCAA
>JAGBZM010000037.1 GCA_017628235.1 Lentisphaeria bacterium
AGCCTTGCGGCTTCGTTATTTTTTTTGCCCAAAATTTGGGCAAAAAAAATGGGGTGGTCGACCGGACTTGAACCGGCGACCTTCTGGGCCACAACCAGACGCGCTAACCAACTGCGCCACAACCACCATTTATTTGCTGTTTTATAAGATAACCCCGAAGTCCGTTTTTTTCAAGTGATTTTCTCAAAAAAAGATAAAATAGATGAAAAATTCAGAAAATTTGAACGAAATGACTTGCATTTTTGCTATATGCATGTTCCATTATACGCAGTGATACTGTAAGCCGGAAAAAACAGCCGGGAATTTAATTCAGGAGCGTATTAATGAAGTATTATACCGAGGACCATGAATGGGTCGAAATCATCGGTGAAACCGCAATGGTCGGCATTTCGCAGTTTGCTATTGAGGAGTATGGCGAAGTAAGTTTTATCGAATTGCCGGAAGAAGGGGATGACTTTATCATTGGTGACCGTCTTTGCAATATGGAGACGGACCGTTACTCGGTGGAGCTGTGCGCTCCGATCTGCGGTTCTATTTCTGCTGTGAATGAGGCTTTGGCAGATGAACCCGAATTGCTGACCGAATCCCCCGAGGATAAAGGTTGGATCTGCAAGATGGTCGATTTCGATGCTTCCGAACTCGATGATATGATGAATGAAGATGACTATTACAAGTATCTTGATTCATTGGAATAATTTTTTCTGTTGACACTCACTCCGGGGAAATCGCTATGAAAGAACGGGTAATTACTGTCCGTAATAATGCCGGAATCCATTGCCGTCCGTCCGGAGTGATATTGACTGCAATAAAAAAAGAGTTTCCCGATCACTGTTTTCAACTGCAGACCGCTGATGGAGTCGTGACGGAGCTGGACAGTATTCTGGCTTTGATTTCTCTGGCTTTGAGCAAGGGGACTTCCGCAACGCTGCAGGTCGAGGGTATCGACGAAGAACGGGCGATCAAACGGATCGGCGACCTTTTTGAATACGAATTTGATTTCCCGCCACGCTGATGTACAGTAAAATCCGGGAACATATTTCTGCTCACCGGTTCGACTGGTGGTTCTGGCTGATCTCTGCAGCGGGTTTGCTGTTGAGGTTGGAATATTTGCGGGAATTTTCCGGAGAGATCCACTTTCCCTTTGCCTTGGGTGCGGATGTTTGCGAATATGACCGGCGGGCGCGGGAAGTGCTTGCCGGGGTGTTGTTTCCCGGCGAACCGGAGATTCACGCGCCGCTGTACTCACTTTTTCTGGCATTCTGGTATCAGATCGGTAATTTTTCCATCGCTCTGGCGCGGATCACGCAGCTGGTTTTGAATTGGGGGGCATACGTATCCATCGCTCATCTGTTCCGCAAAAGCGGCAGCAAACCGGCGGTGATTTTGTGGTTCCTCGGCTTGTCGATGTTTACGCCGGTGCTTTTTTTTCATCAGGCGGAATTGATTTCTGAATCATTGCTTGCTCCGGTGCTGGCGGTGTTTTCCTGGTTGATTTACGGTGCGGAGAAACACCGCAAACTTTATGTCGGGGCCGGAATGATGCTGGGATTGGCATTGCTGACTCATGGATTGATGCTCTTTTTCGCTGCCGGGGAAGCCGGGTATCTGTTGTGGCGCAGACAGCGGCGCAATTGCCTGCTGCTGGCCGCCGGAATCGCGGCAGCGGTCATTCCGGTGATCGCCGCCAAAAGCATATATTACGGTAAATTGACCGGAATACAGGGCAATACCGCCTATAATTTATGGATCGGCAATAATCCCGATGCAGACGGCGGTTGTTATCTGCGGCCGGGAAGGGCGTGGGAAACACCTTTGCGCAGCTTTCGGGAAAAGGCCCGGGCGTCCGGCGTGTCACCAGCCCGGATGATCGGTGAAACGGTGGTCCGGTTTTATCTGGATGATCCGGGACAGTTGATCGTGATGCCGGTAAAGAAGTTGAAACTCCTTTTCGCTTTTACCGAACCGATAGCCGGAGCCGATCCGGAATATCTCATCCGTCTTACTCCGGTACAGAGATACGGGGCCGGAGCGATGGGAGCTGTTCTTTTGCTGGCATTGACCGGAACTTTTTTCGCCATCCGTCAAAAGCTGCACTCTTATATGCATTTTTACCTGTTAGCCGGATGTACCGCTGCCGGTCTGCTGATTACCGTAGTTTCCGGACGTTACCGGCAGGGAATGATGCCCGGAATCGTGCTGCTGGCGGCGTTGGGAGCTTATTATCTGGGGAAACGGGTATGGCTGGTGATCGTGCCGGTGCTTATCGGCGGAGCTGTTCTCATCCCCCGGATTGCCGGCGGGATCGAAGAAAATCATGAAGCAGCTTCCATTACCGGTGAAGCACACTATCTGGCCGGCAACTATGATCAGGCTGAAAAATTACTGCTGATCGCTGAACGCGGCGAAGAACATCCTGAACGTTATCATAATCTGCTGGGAGCTATTTGGGAAGAACGCGGGAATGTTTTGGCCGCCTACGTGCGGTATACTCAGGCAACGCGCCATGCCCCGGACGATCCCGACGGGTTTCTGAATTTGGGGCATCTGCTGTTTTATCACTTCCCTGCGGAAAACCGGGAGGAGGCACTGGAACTTATCCGGCAGGCCCTGAAACGCAAGGCCGCACTGCCGTCAGCGTACGACATGCTGGGACAGGATCTGGCGCAGAAAGGGGATTTCTCCGGAGCATTGGAGATGTTTGAAACAGCTCTTGAATATGCTCCGGATAATGAGTTATATAAACAAAAAGTCGAAACGTGCCGCCAACTGGCCGCCGGAAAGAGAGTGAAAAATGCATCTGAATCCAGTAATCGTTAAAACCGTTGTCCTGCTGATCTTATCCAATTGCTTCATGACTTATGCCTGGTACGGGCATTTGAAAAAGCTCAATTCCAAACCGCTGCTGATTGCAGTTCTGATCAGTTGGGGGATCGCATTTTTTGAATATCTTATTCAAGTGCCGGCCAACCGGATCGGACACAATGGTCATCTGACACTGGCGCAGTTGAAAATTTTGCAGGAGATCATCTCGCTGAGCGTTTTTGTACCATTCAGTATTCTGTTTATGGGTGAACCGCTGCGGTGGAATTTTCTCTGGGCCGGATTGTGCATGGTCGGCGCAGTATATTTTATATTCAAAGGTTGAACAGGTTACGAAAGTTTGGCCAGAAGTGCGGCCACTGCAAATTCGGTACGTAAAACCCGGTCACCCAGAGTGATTCCGGTCGCGCCGGTGAGAGTGAGTTTTTCCACTTCGTAATCCGAAAATCCCCCCTCCGGGCCAACCAGCAGAACCACCTTTCGGCCGCAGAATGTCTCCGGCAGCGTATCACTCCGGGGATGGCCGAATACGGCGGCATCGTTGGCGGCGATTATTCCCGGCAGTTCATCTTCCGCAAAGGGTTTGAATCGGTTGCGGAAGTGCAGTTCCGGACAGATGGTGTCCCCGCACTGTTCGAGGGCGAGACGGATCTCCCGGTCGATCGCCTCCGGCTGCAGTACCGAGGCTTGCCAGTAGCTCTTTTCCACTTTGCGGCAGTGGATGAACCAGATCGATTTTACCCCCATCGTAATGGCGCAATGAAGCACTTTATGGAACGTTTGCGGCCGGGGCAGGGCGCAGACCAGCGTGATTTTGCCGGGTTCCGGCGGTGGAGTGTCCAGAATCACATCCAGAATCGCGCTCTCCCCGGTGAAAGCAGCGACTGAAGCCGTACCGACTTTGCCCCCGGTAAGACCGGCCCGCAAATTTTTGCCGTTCGCAAGTTTTATGACATCGCGCAACTGCAAAAAACGCCGGTCGGATATTTCTACCCGACCCGGCGCAATAAAATCTTTTTCATCTAAAAGCAGCAGATTCACTTTACCGTATAGATCCAGTTTTTGCCGTTGAATTTTCTGGTCACCGGTCCGTCATTGAGGGCGGATTTGTCCAGCAGTGAAGCTACTTCCACAGCTTTTTCCGGAACTCCGGCAGCTTGCGCGAATCCGGCAGCATCAGCGGCAAATCCGCTTTTCCCGGCCAGTGAATTCAACACCTTTTCCCGCAGCACGAGAGCATCTTTGGCGGCAAGTTTGTAAGCCTGTACTCCGGGCTGATGGAATGCATTGATATGGATGAATTCCGCGTAGATCGCCACCGCACGCTCATAAAGCGCGATGATCTGACCGAGTTCATATACCGTCAATTGCGGAATACGGACGGTGATGACCTGGCGGCCTTTGTTACGCAGAGCAGCACTCAAGCCTTCGAAAAATCCATGCAGGTAATCACCCATCGTGATACCGTCATTGATCTCCAGCGGCCGGGCATCATGCAGAACTTCAATGAAAGTGGCGAAAAAGTCATCGCGTCCGTCATTGAGCTGCTGAATGAATGCATGGGCATCAGTTCCGCCCTTGTTGCCGAAAACGTTGAGTCCCTGATTGACCGTTTTACCGTCAAGATCAAGTTCTTTACCCAGACTTTCCATGACCAGCTGCTGCAGGTAACGCGAAAGCAGCACCAGACGGTCACTGTACGGTACGATCACCATATTGCGGTCGCCTTTGCCATTTCCGGCGAGATACCACATCATGGCCAGCATCATGGCCGGATTATTCTGCTGTTCTCTGGTCCAGGAATCCATATCGCAGGCTCCGGCCAGGAATTTCCCGAAGTCGATCCCGGTCAGGGCGGCAGGCAGATGGCCGACGATCGCGGTTTCGCTGGTACGTCCGCCGATAGATTCGGCCATTTCAAAGATTTTCAGCCAGTTGTTCTTTACCGCATGCTGATAAAGCGAACTGTCCAGCATGGTCACTGCGACGGCACAGCCGGCAAAATCCAGACCGCGTGAAGCGTAAAATTTCTCCATCGCGATCATATTATTTTTGGTTTCCTGGGTACCGCCGGATTTGGAGATGACCAGATGAAGGGTCTTTTCCGGTTCCATGACTTCCAGCAGATCGTCAAAACCGGAACTGTCGGTGTTGTCAAGGAAGTAGATTTTCAATCCGTTGCGCTTGCTTTTGGGCAGCTCGTTCCAGTACGGACCGTTGATGGCGAACTGCATCAACTGCGGACCGAGAGCCGAACCGCCGATGCCGTTGACCACAACAGCATCAAATTTACCTTCCGCGATTGTTTCGGCCGCAAATTTTTCCACTGCGGCAAATTCTGCGGAAGCCGGATAAGCGATCCGGTCGGTGAAGTGGGTTACTTTACGTTGTTCATCGGGATTTTTGATTTTCCCGGCTTCGATATCCGCGATCCCGGCATAAGCACCGGCACAGGCCGGAGCCAGCGCGGAAATATCTTCAGCATTGAACTTCATCCCGGCAAAGTTGATGGAAAATCCGCTTTTGCCGTCCGTGAAGGTGTATTCGTTACTGCGTTTCACCCAATCCATTTTTACACTGCTCCCGGTAAATGAAGATTATTCTTCGATCTGATCAGCGATGGAATCGTCGATCACATAGTTGGCTGTGACCTGCTGTACATCATCGATCTCTTCCATACGGTCAACCAGGCGGAGAACCTGACTGGCAACTTTGGGATCGGTGATATTGACGGTCATTTCCGGTTTACGGGTGACTTCCGCCACATCGGTGGAGATGCCTTTTTCTGTCAGTGCATTGGTGATGGGTTCAAAGAATTCGGGATCGGCCCAGATTTCTGCTTCGCCGTCTTCGACGACCAGATCATCGGCACCAGCATCGAGAACCACATCCATGAGTTTTTCTTCATCGGCCCATTCGCCGGTAATCACGAAGTGTGCCTGCCGTTTGAAAAGACGGGCAACAGCACCGGAACCGGCCATATTACCATTGTTGCGTTCAAAGGCCATACGGACTTCGCTGATGGAACGGTTGCGGTTGTCAGTCAGGCAATCCACGATAACGGCGACACCGCCGGCGGCATAGCCTTCATAGACGATCTCTTCAAAGACCACATCACCGAGTTCACCGATACCTTTTTTAATGGCGCGCTCGATATTGGCATTGGGCATGTTGACCGCTTTGGCGGCGGCCAGTGCAGAACGCAGCGCGGGGTTGCTGTTGGGATCGGCACCGCCGTTTTTGGCAGCGACCATAATCTCTTTGCCGACGCGTGAGAACATTTTACCTTTCGCCTTGTCAGCGGCTTCTTTTTTATGTTTGATATTCGCCCATTTACTGTGTCCGGACATGATCAATCTCCTGTTTTGTTTGTTGTTGTACAAAGATACGTTCATATAATTTAACTCCGTTAATCCATTAAATCAACCCCGGAATACTTTTTTTATGTTTGAAATTGTATTTTTTAGGATTATATTATGTTAAAATCAGCAAATAATGGAAAGGGAAGCCTGATTATGAAAAAAATTCTGGTCGCCGGCGGTGCCGGATATATTGGCAGTGCTTGCAGTGAATATCTGTTGGACATGGGCTATGAAGTAACGGTACTGGACGCACTTTTCACCGGTCACCGGGATGCGGTCGATGAAAGAGCTTCATTTATTTATGCGGATCTGGCTGACCGGGAAAAAGTTTTTGAGATCTGCCGGGCCGGAGAGTTTGATGCGGTGATGCATTTCGCCGCCTTTTCTCTGGTGGGAGAATCCATGCAGGTGCCATCCAAATATTTCCGCAACAATCTGTGCAGTGCGATAAATCTGGCGGATGCAGCAGTGGAAACCGGAGTGAAAGCCTTTGTATTTTCCAGTACGGCGGCAACTTTCGGCATTCCTGATGAAGTGCCGATCAGCGAGAGTGCCTCGCAGAAACCGATCAATCCGTACGGCGAATCCAAATTATGTTTTGAAAAGATCCTGCATTGGTACAGTCAGATTCACGGGTTGAAATATGCGGCACTGCGGTATTTCAATGCTGCCGGAGCTACTGAAATTCACGGTGAAGATCACCGCCCGGAAAGCCATCTGATCCCGCTGATACTGCAGACGATCCGGGGCAAACGGGAGAAGTTGATGCTTTACGGTGATGATTACGATACTCCCGACGGCAGCTGTATCCGGGATTACATCCACATCCTTGATTTGGCGCAGGCGCATGAAAAAGCCTTGTATGCTCCGGAAAGCGGTCACTACAATCTGGGCACCGGC
Organism: Lentisphaeria bacterium; assembly: GCA_017628235.1. Classification (GTDB taxonomy): domain Bacteria; phylum Verrucomicrobiota; class Lentisphaeria; order Victivallales; family Victivallaceae; genus UBA1784. Next base: position 7,083 of record JAGBZM010000037.1, read on the forward strand.
AACGGACTTTCGGTCAAAGAGATCATTGCGGCCGCTGAGAGCGTTACCGGCAAAAAGGTCAATTTCGAGGTTGCCCCCCGCCGTGCCGGTGATCCGCCGCGTCTGATCGCCTGCAGTGACCGGGCCAGAAAAATGCTCAACTGGCAGCCGGCACATGAATCTGCTGAAAAAATCATTGAATCCGCCTGGAAGTGGCAGCAGAAGTTCCCCGACGGTTATGCAAAATGAAATATTTTGAGTTGGGACCGTTCACTGTTTTTGATGTGGAAACCACCGGAATGAGTCCGGAGCGTGACCGGATTGTGCAGATCGGGGCGGTGCGGGTGGACAAAGACGGTTATATCAGCCGCTTCAATTCCTTTGTCAATCCGGGGCGCAAGATACCGCCGTCACTGGTCTGCATCCATCATATTTCCGATGAAATGGTTGTTGATGCCCCGAAATTTGCCCGGGTGGGGCGGGAGTTTCTGAAATTCGCCGGGAACTCCACGCTGGTGGCTCATAATGCCCGGTTCGATCTGGCATTTCTGCAGGAGAGTTTGCGGCGGACCGGACTGCCGTTATGGACGGGGAAAACGCTGGACACTTTACGGCTGCTGAAAACTACATATCCGGGATTGCCTTCTTACAAGCTGCAGAGTTTGCGGGCGATATTTCAACTGGAATCTGAGGAGAGTATGCAGGCGCACCGGGCGGATGCCGATGTCATGTGGACCTTGCAGATACTGGAAATCGCGCTGAATAAAGCAGTCAGTGTTTCCGTAAATCATTGAAAAATTGCCGCCAGACTTTTCAGTTTGGCCAGATAATACGCCGTATTTTCATCCCGGTGTTCCGGATCGGCCTCATCCAGCAGCCGGGAGTTCCCGACCACCGGAACTTTGGCTTTTTCTCCGGTAACGTAAAACTTTACTTTATCTCCGGCACGGAACTTTCTGCCGGAAGCCAGTGCCAATTCATAAGGGGCGGAACGGCGGGCGGAACCGGAAGCAAGTTTTTTACGGTAATTTTCCGGCGAATCGCTTAAAACTTCACTTTTGGCAAGATCTTCCAGCGCAATGGTACGGTTGAGTATCGCATTTTTCCAAAATTCAAAATTCTGTTGTGCCGCCTGCGGATCGTTATGCAGTTTGGCAGATACTGCCGCCATAATATATTTGCGCTGAAATGGTTCCAATGCACGTGATTTAAGTGCGGCACCGGTCAGACGGATGCTGTTGTCTGCCAGAAGCAGGGCGTAATTTTTGGCCTTGTAAGAGAACATCGCCGGATATTCTGCATCAAATTCCAATTCGATTCCCGGCGGCAGAGCCTCCTGAAGTGCTGCATCGATCTGTCCGGAATCACTCTCCGGTATCTGAAAGTAGATACCGTCAGTATCCATTTCGATAACTGTTGCCCCGTGTTTTTGCAGGATTCCAGTCAATTTTTCCAGCAAATCCCGTCCATCGGCGGTAACTTTTGCCGCCAGCGCGTAATCATTGAATGCTCCCTGGGCGAACCCCAGATAACCGTAAAAGGAGTTTATTAATATTTTGAATGAACTTTGCAATGCCTCCAGCTGCCGCCGTTTGGCTTCTTCCGGTTCATTTCTGGCGCGGTCCTTGGCAGACAGCCGGAAATCCCGCAATTTTTTCAGCAACTGCAGAAAAATCCCCGCCTCATCCCGGGATGGAGATCGTCCGGCGGCCAGCAGCAGCGAGGGGTATAGAGAACGCACATCACAGTGGCGCACCTGATGAAATACTCCGGCAACTTCCATCCCGGCCAATGCTCCGGTATAGTTCCGGGATGTTTCCGGCAGAGGAATAGCCCGGGAATTTTGCAGATATTCCGCGATCAATCTGGCATCCAGCGCACTGCCGGAGCCGCGCAAAACGGCTTCCTGAAAACCCAATGGCAGTTCCCGGGTACGGTAGAAGTACGCCGGCAGCAGAATACCGGCAAGGCCGTTGACAAGTTCCGGAACCGTTTGGCCATCGAGGTTAAAATACTCTTTAAGCACCGGCAGTTCCAGTTCTTCGATATCCCGGTGGGATGCATCGTACAACTGTACCGGAAAGAGCAGATCGATGATATGGCGGCCGGGAAGAGTGAATTTCTGATAAGAGTACTGTTTTTCAGCGACTGAATAGCGCGAAGAACGTACGCTGAAACTTCCATTATCCCGGCCGCAGTCGAGAGTTATCCGGTGTTTTTTTGCCCGTTTGAGCAGCAGCGGCAGATCATGACGGCAACAGTTGAAGCCCTCCAGCAAATCCGGATCAAAAATCTTTATCTGCTCATTGAAACAGCGGATGATTTCCGCTTCATCCCCGGAATATTCCGCTGAGAAACCGCTGTTGTCTGTCACTTGTATCCGGTCAATGACTTCGTTATCGCTGCTGAGTACGGCAAACTGCATCCGGCGCAAGGCATCAAATTCCAATTCATCAAACAACCGTACTCCGGTCATACTCAATGCCTGCTGCAGCAGATCGCGGATGACCATTACTCCGGGGATTTTTTTCAGTTCCGGCAACTGTTTTTCGTACTCTTCCGGAGAAGAAAAAAACACCTGCCGGGAGAAGTTTCCATTCCCGGCAAGCGTTTTGACTGTACAATTTTTTATCTCCGCCGCAGATTCCGGAGCAAGCAGGACAAACGGGGAAAACGGCAGTATTTCAACTGCACAATTCTCCCCCCGGCGGACCCAGAGTTTCAATCCCCCCTGACCGGCTTCGGCGGCGACGACCTGTTTCATCAGCAGATGACCGTAGCCAGATCGAAACCTTCGCCGTTATCCATTGCAGCTGCGCTGGTCACCGGCTGTTCAAAATCGGCAAACACTCCGCCATTGACGATATAGTTCGCGGCACAATCCTGACAGGCTGCGTCAAAATTGCAGTCGATATTAGTGTCACACGGAGCATTTTTTTCATAAGTGGAGATGTAACGGGCCACTCCCGGTTCAAGCGCGAATTCCCGTACCAGCAGGGCATCTTTGCGGATGATGCCGAGATAACCTTTTTTGGAGATCCGGCCGGCAACAGCAACCACCCGGGGCGTATCCAGCGAATCTTTTTCATAATCCATCGCCAGCAGACCGAGGCTGATGGCATCACGCACCGGCATGCCCATTGCGATCTTTTCGGTGATCGGATCTGTCTGGGAACCATTGGTCGCGATGGCCCATTCTCCGGCGATCCGCAGGCAGTTATAGCTGATATACGGATTTTTGGCCAGATCGCTTTCAGCTCCCGGACGGGGAACGATGGCGATTTTACCGTTGTTTTCCACTGCCTGACGGTTGGGGAAAGAACGGGAAGATACGCGGTACATAGCACAAACTTTTTCATTTTTCGTCATGCCGAATGCAACAATTCTGCCGATATACATTTTTTTCTCCTTGTTTATTGGGTTGTATTTAAAGAATCATTTTATTTTTGCACATCTCTGCATCAGAGCGAAATCCGCCAGTACGATCGCGGTCATCGCTTCAATGACCGGAATTATCCGGGGAATTATACACGGATCGTGGCGTCCGGTGATCGCAATCTGTCTGGAATTACCGTCAGTACCGATGGTACTCTGTTCTCTGGAAATCGACGGAGTCGGTTTGACCGCAACAGAAAAGAGTATCTCTTCACCGGTGGAAATCCCGCCGAGAATACCGCCGGCATGGTTGGTGGCAAATCTGCCGCCGGGGAGCATGGCATCATTGTTTTCACTGCCGAGCATTCCGGCAGCAGCAAAACCATCACCGAAACTGATACCTTTCACTCCGCCCAGAGACAGCATGGCATAGGCCAGTTTGGCATCAAGTTTATCGAAAACCGGCTCTCCCCAACCCGGCGGGACGTTAGTCACTTTGCAGCATACCACTCCGCCGACACTGTCACCGGCGGCCCGGGCAGTGGCAATGGCCTGGGCCATCTTTCCGGCAGCCTCTTTGTCCGGTGAACGTGCAGGATTTTTTTCAATTTCTTCCGGATTAAAAGTTTCTGCTTTGATTCCGGCGATTTCTCCTGCCCAGGCACGGATATTGGTTCCGGTCAGGGAATGCAGCAGCATTTTGGCCACAGCACCGGCGGCCACTCTGGCGCAGGTTTCCCGCCCGGAAGAACGTCCGCCGCCCCGGTAATCCCGGATGCCGTATTTTGTGTAATAACCGTAATCAGCGTGTCCGGGACGGAAAACTTCTGCCAGTTCCCGGTAATCACCGCTGCGCTGGCTGGTATTGCGTATCAGCATGGCCATAGGGGTGCCGGTGGATATGTCATCAAGTATGCCTGAGAGAATCTCCACCTGATCATCTTCCTGCCGGGAGGTGGTCAATAATGACTGTCCCGGACGGCGGCGGGCCATCTCCTGCCGGATCACTTCCCGGTCGATCCGGAGGCCGGCGGGCAGACCGTCGATGACAACCCCGAGTGCTTCACCGTGAGATTCTCCGAAGGTGGAGATTTTGAAAATATTTCCGAAACAGCTGCCGCCCATACTCATGCTCCGTTGTCCAATTACATTTTTGAATCCGGCCGGACGATCTGGGTACCGACACCGTCTTCTGTGAAAATCTCCAACAGCAGGGCGTGCGGGATGCGGCCATTGATCATGTGAACTTTGTTGATGCCGGATTCCAGAGCTTTCACACATCCCTGGACTTTGGGAAGCATACCTCCGGAAAGTACTCCGCTGCGGACCAGTTCCGGAATATCAGTGGTACGGATGGTGGGAATGACCGAAGTTTCATCATCCCGCCGGGAGAGAACTCCGGGAACATCACTGACGAAGACCAGTTTGCGGGCATGGAGAGCTTCGGCAATTTTACTGGCAGCGGTATCCGCATTGATATTATAGATATTGCCGTCGATCCCGGAACCCAGCGGTGTGACCACCGGAATTTTGCCTTCCGCGATCGCTTCCAGGATGGCGGAGGTATTCACGCCGGTTACTTTGCCGACGAAACCGACATCTTCTTCAACGCCGGAAACCGGATCTTTGCTCAGGGTTTTTTCGGCCCGCAGGATCTCTTTGCCGGAAATTCCACAGGTATTGCCGCCGGCTTGGATACCGAGTTCGACGAGCTGTTTATTGACTTGATTGTGCAGGACATCATCGACCACTTTGATTGTTTCCGAACAGGTATAGCGCAGGCCGTTGACAAATTTCACCGGAATACCTTTTTCCTGCAGTGCCGCTGAAATCGCCTTGCCGCCGCCGTGAACGACTACCGGAGTGATACCGATGGCTTCGAGCATGACGATATCCCGCATGGCTCCGGCGACCAGTTTGGGTTCTTCCATCACACTGCCGCCGAATTTTACCACTACCAGTGAATGCCGGAACCGCTGGATATACGGCAGGGCTTCGACCAGAACATTGGCTTTTTCGATCAGATTTTCCATAAAACTCATAATCACTTTTCCTTATGTTTCAACTCCGCCTCCCGGCGGGAAAATTCACAACCGCAGTAATTCTGACGGTAAAAACCATGTTTCCGGGCAAATCTGCAGCCGGTCAGATAACCGTCTTTCTTCTTGAAATCAAGTTTTTCAAAGTTCTCCCACTGTCCGGCGATCTCAAATATCGCCCGGCTGGATTTGCGCGGACTGACGGTCAATGTGGTGGCAAAGGCCATATTTCCCGCCGCCGCAGCAGTGCGCGCCAGATTGAATTTGAAACACTTCAAACACCGTCTGCCGCACTCCGGTTCATTTTCCAACCCTTTGACCGCCGCCAACCATGCCTGATGATCGTAGGGGTCCACGATCAACGGCAGATGGTAATATTCTGCCAGAAACTTCACCGGTGCGAGGCGTTTGTCAAACTCCTCCTGCGAATCCAGATTGCTGTTGGAGTAAAAAAGTGCGACTTCCCGCCCGGGAGCGATCATCTCCGGACGGTTGACGCAACCACCGCCGCACGGGGCACAGCAAATATGCAGCAGCAAAGCAGGTGATTCCGGCATGCCAAACTTTTCTCCCTTGAAAAACTCTTTCTGTCAACGTTATAACATACTGCAAAATCATCGTTTTTACAAGAGTGAAGATACAAAAAAACGGCGCAGAACGCCGTTTTTATCCCCTGTCCGGGAATTATTCTCCGGTACAGCGGTTGATTTTGCCGGTAAATACCATCAGCATACCGAGGATCATGGCGAGGATCGCCGTTCCGCTGAACAGGGCAAAATCTTCCATCTGCAGGATCACAAAATTGACTGCACAGCTGAATGCGAACACCGCAGCGAGGATCACTGCCGGCAGCATATGGAAAAGTACCGGCGCGCCGGAAGCAATGATATATTGCACCGGATGGATTTCGGTTTTGCTCAAAAATTCACCGCAGACAAGAGTGAAAAAGAACACCGCTGCCTTGTAAACAATGTCTGCGGTACGACAATGGCGTGCCGCAGACAGTTAACTTTTCTTCTGCTTTCTTTTCCAGTGCAAAGAAGGGTGAGTCAGCGGTTGAGTTTTTTCCAGATCGGTTCAAGGTCGATGATGGTGCCTTTTTCCGCCGCTTCATCCAGGGCGAGAGCGAGAACGGCACTTTCCAGCCCTTCATCGCCGCTGCATTTCGGGGCGGCACCGGTACACATGGTTTCGTAAAGTTCTTTCATGATGAATGCATCACCGCCGCCGTGTCCGTCGCCGGAGAAGGAGATGGTGGTTTCCCCCTCATCGCCCAGAGTACGCAAGGTAAGTTTGCCGGAATACAATTCGATGACCATAGTTCCTTCGGTACAGTGGAAAACCATCCGCCGTTCCGGTATCGGATTGCACATGGTGGCGCAGAACGAGACAAAGATGTTATTGCGGTAACGGACAATGGCGATCTGATTATCTTTCATATCCTGCCCGCCGTCAAAGGGCATGTGTTCCCGGTGGGGATCTTCCCAGGTGAGGAATTGGTCACGGGAATATTTTTCCTCAATATATTTATTTTCCGGAATGAAGAAATCCTGTTTGCCGAAGGAAGCTGCCTGGCTGGGCAGGGATTGACAGAACCAGTTGATCAGGTCAAGATCGTGACAGCATTTTTCCAGAATGTGCGGTCCGGAAACCTGACTGTCGCGCCGCCAGTTGCAAACGATGTATCCGCCGTGTGCCGGCCGGATATTTTCATTGGCCTGGATCGTCATTATCCGGCCCAGTTTGCCGCTGTCAAGCAGTTCTTTGGCTTTACGGTAAAGCGGAGCATAACGGAGAACGAAACCGGTGGCAAAAAGTTTGCCGCTTTTCTGATGGGCTTCAAAAATCTCCTGACAGTCATCAATAGTGGTGGCCAGAGGTTTTTCTGTGAATACATGTTTGCCGGCGGCGAATGCCTCCAGAATATGCTGCTTGTGAAAGGCGTTGGGAGAAAAAACCATCACCCACTCCACGCCGGGAGTATTGATCGCTTCGAGACTTGAAGAACAGTATTTGGTCCCGGTAAGCTGCAGCGTTTCGCAGAAGGTATCCATCTGGGCTTTGTCCGGATCGAAAACCGCGAGGATATTGACGTTGCGTTTGGAATCGTTCAACAGGCAGTTGACTACATAGCGGGATCTGCCGCCGGCGGCGATAACGGCGACATTGATTTTTTTATCGCACATGATTTCTCCTTTCGTTTTATTGTTTTTCTTGAAAAAAGTTTTGTCTGTATTATATTATACACCGAAAACATTAAAAGCGGATGGAAAAAAGTTGCATTATGGATGACAAAAAAATAGAAATAAGTCAAGTTTCTCATATCCACCGGTTGATTGCCCGGATGCCGGAGGCAGCCAGAGAATACGGCCTGTGGGTCATCAACGGTTCGGTTGGAGATATCAGCCGCCGTTCATCCTTTGATTGTTCTCCTGACCGGCAATTTGAATTTTACTCTTTAAGCCACATGTTTTCCGGAAAAGGCAAAATGCGCATGGGCAACCGGGTCTGGAATGTCGAAGCCGGGGATGCGGTGTTGGTCTGTCCGGGGGATTGGCACTTTTACGGCGGTTGTGACGGTAATTTTTATCAGGAGGATGCCATCCGGTTCTGCGGCAGAATACCCGATTTCATGCGCCGGAACGGATTGCTGCGGACTTCGGTGCTGCACATCGGGGCGGTGAGAAGACTGCTGCCATTGATCGAGTGTTCCCGTTCCCCGGCTCCGGATGCCTGGCTGAAATCAGCTCTGGGATTGCAGGAACTGCTGCTGGAATTCAGCCGGAGAAACCGTCAGTCTCCGATCGAATCATTGCTTGCTGCCATCGATCAGGCTCCGCCGGAGTACTGGTGGAGCGTGGAGGAGCTTGCCGAATTACGCGGTATATCCTGCGATCGTCTGCGCCGGGAATTTCTCCGCCATACCGGCATGCTGCCCAAAGCCTATCTGGAAAACTGCAAACTCAAACTTGCCGCAGAATATCTGATTTCATTTACCGCATCGGTCACGGACACGGCCCGGCACTTCGGCTATATGGACCGTTATCACTTCAGCCGCCGCTTCAAACATCTTTTCGGCGTTTCGCCTGAACAGTACCGCAAACTGTTTTCTTCCCGCACAGTCAGTGGTGATACGCCCCGCCATTGAGCAAATTCAAGCCCCGGTAGAGCTGTTCGAGAAAGATCAACCGTGCCATTTCGTGGGTGAAAGTCAACTTGGAAAGAGCCCAGAGCCGGGCGGCCGCCGCTTTGACCTCCGGCGCGATACCGTAAGGTCCGCCGATGATAAAAACGATTTTACGATCGATTTTTCCCAGAAAATCGGCAAATTCCCGGGTGGTAAATTCCCGGCCTTCCTCAGTGAGAACCACCACCATTGCCCCGCGATCTTTTTCCAGTTCGCGGAGCATGGCTTTACCTTCGTTTCTGACATCTGAATCCGGCAGGATGACCACTTCACATTTACCGTAGGCATGCAGACGGGTGAGAAACTCCTGACAGCGGGCATCGAAAGTGCGGTCACGCATTTTGCCGACCGCGATCAGTTTGATGATCTTTTCGTACTTTGCCATTGTACCGCCGGACAATCAGGATATGCGGGGTGAAGAAGATCTGAGTCCCGCCGATTTTTCCTTTTTGACTTCGCGGGTCATCCACTTGGAGTTGCGCATGGTCACCCAGCTGTAAGCACAGATCCAGGAGAGAGCTGCCAGATTGAATAATCCGACCGCAAAAGCCAGAACCGCCTTTGACGGAGATTCCTTTTCCGCATAGAGCAGTGCGGGGATGGTAGCCCAGAGCCAGCAGATGGCGATGGCGTAAGCTCCCAGCATCGGCAGAGTGTAGGGTTTGAAAATTATCAGCCAGCACAGCACCGGAATGGAGAAAAGCGGCAGCAGCAGCCCCATAAGCTGAAAGAGCAGATTCAACTGCAGGGCCGCGATCCGCCAGCTTGTCGGGAAACTCCGGAAAAAGTGACGGCACATCAGCAATCCCTCGCGGACATCTCCTCTGGTCCAGCGGATGAGAGTACGGCACAACTGCGGATAATCAGTCGGGACATTGGTCGTGATCTCTGCACTTTTCTGCAGAACCACATGGTAACCGTTACGCAACAGAATGCTGGTCAACGCCCGGTCTTCACCGATATGCGAAGGCATGCCGCAGAAAGTCTGATTCAACCAGCCGTCCAGATGCGGCAGCAGAGCTGCTTTGCGGAAGCCGCTGATCGCCCCCGGAGAACAGAGGACCGAACCGATGGTACTTTGACCGCAACGCAGAAAATCGCAGCTGAATACGAAAAAGATATCCAGCATTTTGGGGATGAATCCCTGATTGATATTGGCTACCCGCACCGTTCCGGCGGCTCCACCGACCTTTTCATTTGCAAATGGCAGTACCAGATTGCAGATGGTGGATTCTGTAACGATGGAATCGCTGTCCACTGTAATGACGATCTCATGTTTTGCTTCATGGAAGCCCAGGTAAAGAGCAGCTTTTTTGCCGCCGTTTTTTTTCAGATTCACCGGGCGGATCACTCCGCCGGACTCTCCGGCAACCAGCTTTATCCAGTTCCAGGTGTCATCTTTGGAACCGTCGTTGATCGCAATGATCTCCAGCTTGTCTGCCGGATAATCGCTTTTCAGAAGACTCCTGAGCGTATCGGCTACCGCACTTCCCTCGTTGTATGCCGGGACGATGACCGTACACCCCGGCAGAGGGCGGTCATCCGGCCACCGCGAAGCCGGCTTGTAAAAGCAGACCAAAATCGCCTGAAAAAGCATGAATCCTGCGGTCAGAGCTGCCGCCGTCAACCCGAAGTAAAAGGGCAGTTCATAACCGTGACGCTCCACCAGATCGGTGATCCGGAGCAGCGAGATCCGGTAGCAGAATATCCAGGATACCACCCCGAAACATCCGGTGAATGCAGCAATGCCGGATAATTTTTTCCAATCAATTTTTTCCATCGGATATCAACCTGAAATTACATTTTGATACATGTTGTCAAAATACATAATATAGCACATCAACAACGTTTTTTCAAGTTGAGATCAATTGAATACTCTTTCCCGGATAAAGCGGCAAAGCTGTTCAGCGGCAGTTTCCGGCAGATATTTTTCACCGGAAAGAATGGCTCCGGCAGATAATTTTTCGCGGCATGAAGGATCGTTCAGGGCCGTGATCGCTTCGGCCCATTCTTCATCGCTCTGCACCAGAAAGCCATTGACATTTCCGGTTATCACCCGGCAGTTTTCTCCTACCGGGGAGGCGATCCCCGGAATTCCGGCACGCAGATAACAGAGCAGTTTATAAGCGGATTTGCCCCGGGCAAACGGAGTGTCCGGCAACGGCATTATTCCGGCATGGGCGGCGGACAGAGCTTCGGCTTCGGCGGTTTCGGACCAGCGGATGTAACGGCAATTGACACCGGACAGAGGGCGGGTCGGATCGCCGCCGACGATCAGCAGTTCAAAGTCGGTTTTTCTGCCGGCCAGCAATAATGCTTCATGCCGCTGCAGAAGAAACTGATAAGTTACCGGAGTTCCGGTCCATACCAGAGTCAGTTTTTCCGGCTTGTTTTTGCCCGGTTTGATCGTTTCCGGCGGAACTGTCGGCAGTTTAAGCAGTTGCGGATTGTATCCGCCGAATTTGCCGGTGAGCAATTCATTGGCAGTGATTATTCCGGCAGCATTGGTGATCAACCGGGGATATTTGTTTTTAAGCAGAGGTATTCTGGCATAGTGCAGATCTACTGCATCATCGAAATTGAGAATGTAAGGATGTTTTTTCAGAAAAACACTTTCTGCGAAAAAAGGCAGAAACGGGAGCAATTCGTATTCGATCAGACAGGCTGTCCCCGGCGGCAGTGTGCGCATATCGCGTATCCGGCGGCCGTAGGCTGCGGCGATTTGCTGCCAGTTGCGTTTTTTCCCGGCGTACAGATTTTCAAGATATCCATCATCAAAAAAGGGGAAGTATGCCACTTCAAATCCGGCTTTTTCCATAAACGGGATAAACTGCCGGAACCGCAGGCGGCTGGAAGCTCCCAGTGAATCATATCTGGTAAAAAGTGCGAGTCTGCTCATAAAGTTTTTACCCCGAGTGTACCGTCTGAAAACCGCAGCTGCAGTTCAGTTCCCGGCTTTTGGCTGCTGGTGGAGATCACCTCGCTGCCGTCGGCATTCAAGACCATCGCATATCCCCGTTCCAGCTGGCGCATCGGATTGAGAGTATTCAGCGCCGTTTGCAGATTTTCCAGTTCCCGGCGGCGGGAAACACAATTCAAGCGCAGGGCTGCAGCGGCGCGCAGTTCGAGTTCATCGACCCGCTGCCGGCAGGAATCAAGGGCGCGTTCCGGGGTGTGCCGGGCCAGTCGTCCGGAGAGTTGTTCCAAATGGATACGGCTGTTATTGACAGACATATTCAGCAAATAGAGCATATCTTTTACGGCCCGTTCCAGGCGGGCGGATATTTCATCGTGCCTGCCGATGACCAATTCGGCGGCGGCAGACGGTGTCGGTACGCGAAGATCAGCGGCAAAATCGCAGATGGTAAAGTCGATTTCATGGCCGACGGCACTTATTACCGGGATGGTACTGGCGGCAATGGCACGGGCAAGGATCTCTTCATTGAAGCACCACAGATCCTCCATACTGCCGCCGCCCCGGGTGACAACAATGACATCGGCCAGTTTGGTGCGGTTGAAAAATTTCACTCCGGCAGCCAGCTGTTCTGCCGCCCCGGCCCCCTGAACCTGAGCCGGGAATATTCTGACTTCCACATTGGGGAATCTCCGGTTGAGGATTTGCAGAAAATCGCGGATCGCTGCTCCACTCGGACTGCTGACCACCCCGATCCGCCGGGGCAGCAGCGGGATCGTTTTCTTCCGGGCCGGATCGAAAAGGCCTTCTGCTTCCAGTTTGTTTTTCAGTTGTTCAAAACGCTGCTGCAGTATGCCGATCCCGGCGGGCCGGAGCTTTTTGACATTGAATTGATATTCTCCTCTGGCATCGTAAACCGACAGATTGCCCCAAACTTCGACCATAGAACCATTGCCGATCCCCAGTTCCCGGCATTGGGCGGCTCCTCCGAACCAGCAGACCCGGATCTGGCACCGGTCATCTTTCATCTGGAAATAAACGTGTCCGGATCGGTGGAGCAGCAGAGAACCGACTTCGCCGCCCATCCAGAAAGGCATGAAAGCTCCCTCCAGGGTATCTTTCACCGCTTTATTTACTGCGCTTACGCTCCAGATCGGTTCAGACTGATTCATTTCTGAAAAACGATCTCCCGGATAAGTCCGGCAATGGAAGTATTTTCCAGATCATTCCGGTCAAATTTTTTCTCCCCGCATCCTTTGGCGAATGTGAGAACTTTTATGCCGGTGTGTCCGGTACCTTCCCAAGCCAGACCGTTACGTTTATCCCGCAGCCGGGCTGCCGCAAAAGCGAGGGTTGATGAGTGGTTTTTTCCGGGCAGATCCGGCAGGGTATCCGGCAGTACATAGTTGTCTTTATTCTTACTCTTTTTGCGCTGCTGTTTGACAAAGTAGGCAAAATAATTTTTCAATTCATTGCGTTCAGCCGGAGTGATCCTGCCGAGTGAAAGCGTATCGACGATGGTGCGTTCAAAGAGATCCCAATCGGCTTTCTGCAGATACAGATTGACCAGTTTTTCCTGCAGATCGCTGAGCTGGATCTGCTGATAAAGCAGAGATGTTTCCCCCGGTACGTAATTGTCCAGAAAATGGAGACCGCCGGTGTTATGATCGGCCGTGACTACGATCAATGTTTCCGTCGGATGTTGTTTCTGAAACTCCAGAGCCACCGCAACGGCCCGGTCAAAATCAATGGCGGCCCGGAGCAGCGCGCCGGAGTCATTGGCGTGGGAATAGACATCGGTGAATCCCTCTTCGACCATCAGGAAAAATCCGCCGGGATTATCCAGCATCTTTACGGCCAGAGCCGTGAAATCTGCCAGAGCCGGGGTTTTGCGCGGTTTACCGGGGAAGTTGCGTTCCATGCGGTTGATAACGAAATTTTTATCTTCCGGCTTGAGCTGATCCCATTTGCTCCCCTGACAAACCTGATATTTCTGGGCGATCAGGGCGAGGTATTCAGCTTCCTGCGGCTGATAACGGCTGTCCAGATAAAAGTGAGAAGCTCCGAAAAAGTCAAAGCCGCTGTGATAGAGGTCATGAACGATCAGAGAACGTTCTGAACGGTTGAAAGTATTGGCATAATGGGCTGAGGGAGTGGCATCATTGATCGGAGAAGTGGAGATGATACCGACTTTGTAACCGTGTTCTTTGAATTCTTTGGAGATACTCTTTACCGGCATCCGGTTTTTATCCAGTCCGATCGCTCCGTTATAGGTTTTCACTCCGCAGGCAATTGCAGTGCCGCTGGCGGCTGAATCAGTGACTTTGCCCTCAAAATTGAGTGTTCCGGTGCGGCGGGCAAAGGCGAATTGATCCAGTGCCGGACAACCTGCTTCATTTTTCAGCAGTTTATAGTGATTTTCTCCGAAACCGTCGGCGACAAAGAGGAATACATATTTGACTCCCGAACCGGTGTGGTTCTCTTTGCCGCAAATGGAATTGCAGCCGCAGAAAATAAGTGCCGCGAATATGAATAATGATAATTTTTTCATTTTTTGATCCTTTATTTTTGCTTAAACATTCACTGCCGGACGGATATAGCACATCTTGTCGGCATCATTGTCAAACTCTCCCGGAAAATTGACCAGTGCGGCCGGATCCGGTTCCGGAGTGATAAAACTGATCCGGTTGTCCAGCAGTTTTTGCAGAATCTCTTTTTCCGACTCAAAAGCGGCCAGTTTCATCGGCTTTTCCGTAAAATATTTTTGGGCAGCCTCGCCGTTGAGGATCAATTCCTCTCCCGTCGGCACAATATATGAACCGGTTTTTTTTACTCCGAAACAGAGCAATTCTTTGTTCCGGCCGTCATAAAGAATGCCGCCGGATTCATTATCCGCCAGATCCAAAGCGGCGGCCAGAGCCAATGCTCCGGGGACACAGCGGAAACGCAGCGACGGATTATTTACCGACCAACCGGCTCCCAGAGCCGCCACCACCCGCAGAAAGGTGAAACTTCCCGGGCCGGAACCGAATGTCCAGCAGTTGACATCTTTCAGTGTCACCTGACATTGAGCAAGCTCGTTCAGGGCGAACTCCGGCACTTGTGATGCATCGCGCGGATGCATGATCTGATATGACTGGCGCAGCAGTTTATCTCCGTCAAAGAGCGCGAATGCCAGTTTTCCCGGTTGCGGGTCAAGAACTCCATGCAGCATTTTTTTTACCTTTCCCGGAAAATTTATTTCCGTAATATCCCGGCGACCAGCTCTTCATCACTCTGCGCTTTGCGGAAATCGGCAACTTTATTGTCCGCGATAACCACTTCGGCAGGCATCGGACGCAGGTTGTAAACTGAACCCATTGAATAACAATACGCTCCGGCGTTTTTTACCGCCAAAAGATCATATTCACGTATCTCCGGCAGCAGCCGTTGTTCAGCAAAACGGTCGCCGGTTTCACAGATATTGCCGCACACATCGTAAAGAGAGGGAATACCGTCCGGGTTGGTGAGATTTTCGATTTTGTGATATGCTCCGTAAAGCACGGGGCGGATCAACTGGGGAAAACCGGAGTTGCATCCGGCGATCACCCGGGAACGGTTGTGTTTGATGGTGTTGACTTCAACGATCAGTGTGCCGCATTCTGCGCTCAAATATTTTCCCGGTTCAAAACGCATCAGCAGCTCTTTGCCGTATTTTTCACAGAAACGATCAAATTTCTCATTGATCTTTCTGCCCATATCGACATAATCTATCCGCGTTTCATCATCTTTGTATGGAACTTTGAAACCGCCGCCGAAGTCGAGGAATTCCAATTCGGCAAAGCGTTCTTTGGTGGCGATTTCCATCAGATTATCCATGCTTTTCAAGACACTTTCGGCATGCTGCAGACCGCTGCCGGTGTGTTCATGCAGGCCGATGATATGCAAATTGCCGCTTCCGGCGATCCTGGCCGCTTCATCCGCATCGGCAAGCATTATTCCGAATTTTGTCAGGTCCCCGCCGGTCATGGTCATGGCATTATCACCGTCGCAGACATCGGGATTGAAGCGCAGACAGATCCGGCTGCCGGGATATTTATCGGCACACTTTTTCAATCTGGACAGAGAACCGATATTGACGGTGACGCCGGTTTTCATGACCCGGTCAAATTCGGCATCGGTCATGTTGTTGGCAGTGTAGATTATCCGGTCGGGGGAGAAGCCGAGGGCGAGGGCAAGGGCCACTTCTCCTGGGCTGACGGCATCGATCCCGGAACCGGCATCGCGCAAAAGAGTGAGCAGTGCCGGGTTGTAGTTGGCCTTAAGTGCATAATGTATGTGCAGACGCCGGCATGGAATGAAAGAAAACAATTCACGGTAACGTTCCAGCATCAAATCCCCGTCATAGACAAACAATGGCGTGCCGTAAGTCCGGGCAAGTTCAACAAATTTATCATTGGTGATCATAATTCCACTCTCCTGTAATTATCGTCCCGGCAGCGATTTGTCCGGACGGATGCCCCGTTCTCTTTCCGGGATGAATGATGTTGCAAAAGAACACTTCGGAATGATTTCCCCGGTCAGATCCTCATCGTAACGGAATTCCAGCAATCTCTCTCCAGTTCGCCAGGAAACAGTGGCTGTGCCGAAACGGTCACCCCGGTATTGGACACGGACACTTGGCTCATTACGCATGGCGTAACGGTACTCCTGACGGGTGATCAGCTCTTTTTTCAGATTCTCCTGCAGTGCCGCACGGGATATCACGACCAGATGATTGATCTGGCTTTTGCTCAGAGCCTGGTACTCCACTCCATCGACAATGACCGTTGAAGTACACCCGGTAAGCAGCAGCACAGCTCCAAACATCACTCCCAGCATCACCGGAAATACAGATAATTTCATAATATTTTTGTCCTTTGCTGTAAAACTATTTCTTCAGTTGATGAAACGCGATGAGTTCATTGAGCCAGTTATTCAATTTGTCCCAGTAATTATCCGGACATTCCGGCAGCGGAGAGTTGTCCACGCCGGAGGCTACGAGATTTTCCAGAAATTCATTCTGTTCCGGTGAAACTGCTTCCGGCAGCATTCCGTTTTCGTAGAGGAAGGCACTTTTCAATACTACCGAACACTGGATAAGCGACCAGTCCGGATGACCGTTGTCCAATCCGGCCAGATTGCTCAATACTGAACGCAGAGCTTCGTAGGAGTGCAGCTGCACATCACCCGGCGGCATGTTGTTGAGCAGAAAAGCTCCTATTTTACCCGCCATCCGGTAGTTGCGCGGATTTTCCGCCAGCGCGGAAAAATCCAGCAGCGTCTCCATTTTTCTGGCAGTGAAAAGTTCTTTGCCGGTGCCGTCATCCTCAAATTCCACTTCAACTTCACGGAAAATGTCCGCTTGCGGGGCGGATTTGCTCAAGGATTGGCCGCCGAAAAGGATAAAGCTCACTCTGCCGTAATCGGGGCTGACTCCCCGCAACAGCAATCCGGCTTCCTTGTACGGACGTTTTTCCAGAATGATGAACGGGCCGGAAATTATCACCGCTTATTCTCCAAGTTGTTTTTTCAATTCCGCAACGACCATGCCGGGATTGGCTTTGCCTTTGGTCAGTTTCATTACCTGTCCGACGAAAAACTGCAGAATTTTGCCGTTCCCGTCGCGGTATTCGGCCAATTGTTTGGGGAACTGGCCGAGAACTTCGGTGACCGCCCCGGAAATCGCAGAACTGTCACTGACCTGGGCCAAACCTTTTTCATTGATGATGGTGTCGGCATCTTTCCCGGAAGCAAACATCTCTGCGAACACATCTTTGGCGATCTTGCCATTGATTTTGCCGGAATCTATGGCATTGATCAAAGTGGCCAGTGTTTCCGGAGTCACCGGGGATTGGCTGACCGGGATACCGGCTTCACCGGTGAGGGCAAGCAGTGAAGAGATGATCCAGTTGGCTGCCTGTTTCGGTGTTTTTACCAGTTTGGCCGCCCGGTCAAAGTATGCCGCCAGCGATTTGTCAGCGGTGAGAACTTCGGCATCGTAGGCTGTCAGACCGTATTCAGTGCAGAAACGCTGACGTTTGGCTTCCGGCAATTCCGGCAGGGTGGCACGGATCGCTTCGATCTCTTCATCAGTGAATGTGACCGGCATCAGATCCGGTTCCGGGAAGTAACGGTAGTCATGGGCCGACTCTTTGGTACGCATCAGGTAACTTTCGCCCCGGTCATCGTTCCAGCCGCGAGTTTCCTGACGGAGAGTTTCGCCCCGGTCGAGCAATTCGGCCTGACGGTCGATTTCGTATTCGATGGCACGGTGAACGGCCCGGAAGCTGTTGAGGTTTTTCAATTCGATCTTGGTACCGAATTCCTTTTGACCGATCGGGCGCAGCGAGATATTCACATCGCACCGCATCTGTCCTTTTTCCATATCGCAGTCGCTGATCTCTCCGAAACGCATGATCTCTTTGAGACTGCACAAATAAGCATATGCTTCATCGGCACTGCGCAGATCCGGTTCACCGACGATCTCCATCAGCGGTACTCCGGCGCGGTTGTAATCCACTCCGGAATCGTGATGGAAGTGGGTGAGTTTGGCAACATCCTCCTCCAGATGGATACGGGTGATCCCCACATCTTTGTCCGGCAGGGCCTCTCCGGAAAATCCGGTTCCGGAAAGATGGATGGTCCCGTTGGTGCAGAAGGGCAGATCAAACTGGGATATCTGATAATTTTTGGGCATATCCGGATAAAAATAGTTTTTCCGGTCGAATTTGCTGAATTTGGCGATTGTGCATCCGGTGAGCAATCCGGCTTTGACGGTGGCATAGATCGCTTCTTTGTTGGGAACGGGCAGTACTCCGGGATAACCCATGCACACCGGACAGACATTGGTGTTGGGTTCGGCACCGAATTCATTGGCGCAGGAGCAGAACATTTTACTGGCACTGCGTACCTGAGTGTGTACTTCCAGACCGATAACGGCTTCGTATTTCATAATTTCTGTTTCCATTGAGTTTTCAGTTTTTATACAGTCATGTTATAAATATATCACTTAAGAGTGCTTTTATCAACCTCAAACCCCTTAAAAACGGATAAAATCCGTTCTTCCTGACGGCTGCTTACAATCCGATGACCCGGTCACAGCAGTTTATGGCTGCCGGACGGTGGGAAATGATGATGATCGTCACTTTGCCGTTCAACTCGCGCAGCAGCTGGCAAAATGAATTTTCATTGGCGGCATCCAGCGCACTGGTGGCTTCATCGAATATGAGTAATTTTGCGTCCTGATACAACGCCCGGGCGATCCCGATGCGCTGCCGCTGGCCGCCGGAGAGGTTGCCTTGAGCAGTAATGAGATGATCCGGGGAAAAGTCCGGCAATCCGGCCAGAAGCAATGATTGAATGACTTTGGCATCATCGATTTCTCCGGGAGATTGTCCGAATGCGACATTTTCCCTTACTGTCGCTTCGAGCAGAAACACATTTTGCGGGACGATCCCCAGTTGTTTCCTCCAGGCCGACAGATCACTGAAAATATCTACTCCGCCTGCAGTTATTTTTCCGGACGAGGGCCGGAGCAGTCCGGTCAGCAGATCGGCCAGAGTACTTTTCCCCCGGCCGGAAGGACCGGTGATCGCTACCGAAGAACCCGGCGCAATGGTCAGTGAGAAGTTTTCCAGAACCGGCGGATGATCCTGATAGCCAAAGGTTATCCGGTCAAGGCACAACTCCTGTCCCGCATCGGCGGCGGTTCCGGATGGCGGCGGTTCCGGATGGCGGTCATGCAGCACATCACAGATCAACTGCAGCTGAGGCAGAGTCTGACGGATCAAGGTCAGATTGTAATGACATCTGCTCAAGGCCGGCAATATCCGGCTGACCGCCGCTGTCAATATGGCAAATGTCAACAGGATCTGCGTTTTGTCCACTCCGGATATCAGCATGATGCAAAAGGCTGCTCCGGCCAGCAGGATATAAGCCGATTCCAATACCAGTCTCGGCAGTTGCCCGAATGTGTAAAGTTTGCAGGCATAATTGTTTACACTGTTATATGCCTTGGCGAACCGATCCAGAAAAAACGCTTCTTTTGCCATGCTTTTGATCGTTTTTTCTCCCATGATCCCCGCCTGCCGTATACGGTTTTCTGTCAACGATTCCTGCAACATTTTCCTGCCGTATAACGAATTTATTTTACGGCCCAGAAGACCGGTCACGGCGGCGATCAGAAGCATGGAGATTATTCCGGAGATGGTTATCAGCGGGAAAAGAACGATCGCCATGAGCGAAATGATCCCGATAACCAGAAAATCAGCCAGCACCTGCATCGACGGCAGCAGTATCTGGTTGCCGACATCGGTCAGGCGGTTGAATATGTTGAAACAGTAATCCGGAGATAACCGGGAAAAATATTCGTAATCTGAATAGAGAAAACCGGAATAAAGCCGCCGGGCCAATTCGCTGCGTTTGGCGAACATAAACTTTGACTGCACATTGATTATCCATAACGCAAAGACATTTTTGCCCGCCAGCAGAATACCGATGGCAGAAACTGCCACTGCTACGCGCCACTTCTCCGGCAGACCGGGCAGAACAGCGGCAATAATACTTGAAAAATGCTGCCCCGCTTCACTTGCCGGCGAGAGAAAGAGAGTGGCCGCCCCCAGCAGAACTCCGATTCCGGCCAGTTCCATAAGGGCCGACACCGCCATCAGCAGCGCGATAAAGATGAATTTGCGCTTATCGTGCGGCGCAAAGAGCCAACGCAAATGCGAAATGAATGATCTCATAAAAATATTATTGCCTCATAGGTTGTGAATGTTTTTCCCCGGGGGCATATCGCAGGGGAATTTCCCGGCAAATCAGCGGACACCGGTCCGGTCGGGTACGATAGTACACTCCCGTGCCGCTGCCTTGATTTACCGGCGATATTTTCCTGCACTGCATCCTCCGGATGGATCGAACCGTTATCAAGTATGCTTATCATAATGCGTATGATATGCTTTGGGACTGCGATAAAAGTAATCTGCGCTCCAGAATGTAAGTTTTACAAAATTTCGGATATTATCGTAAAAATATCCCCGAAAATAAGACGATTTAATAATATAAGTGCATTCAATGCTCTTTTCAAGTTGAAAAATCTTCTGCGGGAGATTACATTATAGATGTTACCATAAAAACAGTGGAGAAAATAGATCATGGAATTGCGTTTTTTCAATACGATGGAACGGCGGCAGATGGCTTTTGAACCCCTTACCGCCGGTTGTGCCAGAATGTACACCTGCGGGCCGACGGTTTACAATTTTGCCCATATCGGTAATTTCCGGGCTTATGTCTTCGAGGATATTCTGCGCCGGACTCTGGAGTATTTCGGTTATTCGGTCACTCAGGTGATGAATCTTACGGATGTGGATGACAAGACCATCCGGGATTCACGGAAAGAATCCCTGCCGTTGCGGGAATTTACCGCCAGATACAAACAGGCCTTCTTTGAAGATATCAAACAGTTGAAAATCGAACCGGCCGAAGTTTATCCGGCTGCTACCGACCATATTCCGGAAATGATCGCTCTGATCCAGACCTTGATGGACAAAGGTTTTGCTTATCAGGCGCAGGATAAGTGCATCTATTTCTCCATTGACAAATTCAAAGATTACGGCAAACTGGCCCGGATCGACCGGGAGAACCAGCGTGACGGGGTGCGTATTGCCACTGATGAATATGCCAAAGATGCAGTGGGTGACTTTGCCTTGTGGAAGGCGTGGGACGAGGCCGACGGCGATGTTTTCTGGGAGAGTCCCTGGGGCCGGGGCCGTCCGGGCTGGCATATCGAATGCAGTGCCATGTCCATGAAATATCTGGGAGAATCTTTTGATATTCATACCGGCGGGGTGGATAATATGTTTCCGCATCACGAGGATGAGATCGCCCAGAGCGAGAGTGCCACCGGCAAAAAGTGGGTCAATTACTGGCTGCATTGTGAACACCTGATGGTGGATGGTACCAAAATGTCCAAATCGCTGGGCAATTTTTATACGTTGCGTGATCTGCAGAATAAGGGCTGGAACGGACGGGAGATCCGTTGGGTGCTGGTGGGAGCGCATTACCGCAAGAAACTGAATTTCACCATCGATGCTCTCGGACAGGCACGTGAAACGCTCGGCAAGTTTGATGCATTATTTGACCGGTTACGCAAGATCACTGTCCCCGGTGACGGTTCGGAAGCTGCCGGTTTGATCGCAGATACCAAAGATGCCTTTGCCGGTGCGTTGGCCGATGATTTGAATATCGCTCCGGCTCTGGCGGCGGCGTTTGAACTTATGCGCGGAGCCAACCGGTTGGCTGATAACGGCACTCTTTCGCAGAACGGAGCAGCCGCGATACTTGCTGCATTCCGGGATTTTGACCGGGTGATCGGCTGTTTTGAAGTTGATGCAGTTCGCGGCGGCGGGGAGATCCCGGCTGAAGTGACGGCGTTGGCGGAAGCCCGTGCCGAAGCGCGTAAAGCCAAAAACTTCGCTGAAAGCGACCGGCTCCGGGATGAATTGACCAAACTCGGTTATGCGGTCAAAGATGTTCCCGGCGGTCAGTGGGAGTTGAAAAAACTCTGAATCATTTATGAAGCCGCTTCCGGCGGCAGACCGGATATTTTTTACGGGTTCGCTATCAACCGGTAGCGAACCTGTAGTTTTATCCGCAGGATAAAATAAAAATCCCGGCCACTTGTGGAGAGTGGCCGGGATTGATTTTAATTGCAACTATTACTTTTCGTGATAGTTGGTGTGCAGCAGGTGATGAGCCTTTTCGCTGCCCGGAGTGCCGAGATACTCTTCATAGAGTTTCTTGATATCGGCATTCTCATGTGAAAGACGCAGAGTTTTGCCTTCATCTTCAGTATAAAGGCCTTTCATGCGCTTTTCAAGCAGCGCGGTATCACCGTGCAGGAAGGGCTGTCCGCCGCCGTTGATACAACCGCCGGGGCAGGCCATGATTTCGATCGCCTGGAAGCGATCCGGGTTCTTACGAACTTCATCCAGGACTTTTCTGGCATTGCCCAGACCGGAGCAGACCGCCACATTGATGCTTTTGCCCGGAGCAATTTCGACTTTGGCCTCTTTGATGCCGTCCAGACCGCGAACTGCGCGGAAGTTGATGGCGTCGCCTTCGAGGTTTTTGCCGTTGAGCATGAAGTAGACGGAACGGCAGGCTGCTTCAAGCACACCGCCGGTGACACCGAAAATGTCGGCGGCACCGCTGGATTCACCCAACGGACTGTCAAATTTGTCATCATCCATGTTGGCCAGATTGACGCCGGCTTCACGGAACATTTTGCACAATTCGCGGGTGGTTACCACATAGTCCACATCGCGGACGCCGTTGGGGGCAAATTCCGGACGGGCGGCTTCATATTTTTTCGCCTGACAGGGCATGATGGAAACGACGATCAAATCTTCCGGTTTGACTCCGATCTTTTCGGCATAATAGCTCTTGGCGATCGCACCGAACATCTGCTGCGGAGATTTGCAGCTGGAAGGAATGTGGAGCAGATCCGGATAGTTATGTTCGATGAAGTTGATCCATCCCGGGCAGCAGCTGGTAAGAATCGGCAGATTCTTTCCGGCTTTGATCCGTTCAACGATCTCATTGCCCTCTTCCATAATGGTGAGGTCAGCGGAGAAGTTGGTATCGAAAACCTTATCAAATCCCAATGCCCGCAGACCGGCGACCAGTTTTCCGGTTACCGGGGCGCCGGCCTCAAAACCGAATTCCTGACCGACTGCCACGCGGACCGCCGGAGCAGTCTGCACGATGACAGTTTTCGCCGGATTGTTGATCGCGGCCCAGACTTTTTTCACATAGCTGATACCGGTGATGGCACCGACGGGGCAGACATTGACGCACTGTCCGCAGAAGGTACAGTTGGTATCGGCCAGCGGGATCATGCTGGCAGTGCCGACTTTGGCGGAGAATCCGCGACCGTTGCCGGTCAGGGCTCCGACAGTCTGAACGTTGTTGCAAACTGTTTCGCAGCGGCGGCACATGATGCATTTGGACAAATCACGCATGATCGCTTCGCTGGAATCATCCACTGCAAAGCGGTTTTTTGCGCCGGAGAAAGCGATTTCCTGAATACCGAATTCAGCGGCGAGCATCCGCAATTCGCAATCCTGGCTCTTGGCACAGGTAAGGCACTGCTGCGGGTGGTCGCTGAGCATCAGTTCCAACACCGTACGGCGGGCATTGAGCGCGCGCTGACTGTTGGTGTGGACAACCATGCCCTCCATTACCGGAGTGGCGCAGGCGGGAGCGAGGTTGCGGCGGCGTTCGACTTCGACCACGCAGATACGGCAGCTGGCCGGCTTATTGGAAATACCGCAGCCGAGTTTGTCGCAGTAGCAGAGGGTCGGAATATTGATATTGAGCTTGCGGGCTGCGTCCAGAATAGTGGAGCCGGCGGGAACCGTTACCTGCTTGCCGTTGATGGTAAGATTGACATTGTTCATGGTTGGATTCATCCTTTGACAATCGCTTTTTTGGGACAGCCGTCGATACAGGCACCGCATTTGATGCATTTGGCCGGATCGATGACATGTTTCTGTTTGATTTCGCCTTCGATAGCTCCCACCGGGCAGAAACGTTTACACTTGGTACAACCGATACAGACATCGGTGATCGTCAGGGTATAAAGTTTCGGGCAGGTGCCGGCCGGACATTTTTTATCCACGACGTGAGCCATATACTCATCGCGGAAGTAACGCAGCGTACTGAGAATCGGGTTCGGCGCAGTCTGGCCGAGTCCGCAGAGCGCAGTGTCAGTGATGGTTTTGGCCAGAGATTCAAGCTCATCGAGCATTTCGACCGTACCATTGCCGTCGCAGATTTTTTCCAGCATTTCGAGCATACGGCGGGTACCGATACGGCAGGGGGTGCATTTGCCGCAGGACTCATCTTTGGTGAAGTCCAGATAGAATTTAGCCATTGCGGGCATGCAGTCTTTGTCGCTCAATACGATCATACCGCCGGAACCCATCATCGAACCGATTTTGGACAGATTGCCGTAATCGATGGGGGTATCGAGGTTCTCTTTGGTGATACAACCGCCGGAAGGTCCGCCGGTCTGGACCGCTTTGAATTCTCTGCCGCCGGAAATTCCGCCGCCGATCTCATAAATGATTTCGCGCAGAGTGGTTCCCATCGGGACTTCGACCAGACCGACGTTGTTGATCTGTCCGGCCAGAGCGAATACTTTGGTACCGCTGTTGCCGCTGATGGTGCGTTTGAAGTTGCCGTTTTCATCAAATTCAGGCTGCCAGTTACCGATTTTGGCGTACCAGGCGGCACCATTGTTAATGATGACCGGGATGGAAGCATAAGTTTCCACGTTGTTGACGTTGGTGCTGCAGCCCCAGTAACCGCCGCCGATGTTGGCCGGGAAGGGCGGTTTGGTAGTCGGTTCGCCGCGCATACCCTCCATCGAGTGGATCAACGCAGTTTCCTCACCGCAGACGAATGCTCCGGCACCGAGTTTGATATCAATGTCAAAGCAGAAATCAGTACCCATGATGTTTTTGCCGAGCAGACCAGCTTCGCGGGCCTGTTCGATCGCCAACTGCAGACGGTTGACAGCCAGCGGATATTCCGCGCGGATGTAGACCAGACCCTGCTGGGCACCGATCGCGTAAGCACCGATGGCCATTGCTTCGATGATGCTGTGCGGGTCACCTTCCATGATGGAACGGTCCATGAATGCTCCGGGGTCACCTTCATCGGCGTTGCAGACGATATATTTTTCATCAGCTTTCACACCGGCGGCGATCTTCCATTTCATACCGGTGGGGAAGCCGGCACCGCCGCGTCCGCAGATACCGGAATTGAGCACTTCCTGGACAACTTCATCGGTGGTCATGCTGAAAAGACATTTGCTCAATGCTTTGTAACCGTCATGGGCGATGTACTCTTCGATATCTTCCGGATTGAGCAGACCGCAGTTGCGCAGGGAGATACGCTGCTGTTTGGCGTAGAAGGACATTTTGGCATAATCCTGAACGCGCTCTTTGAGTAGCGGTTCGACGAAAAGGAGTCTTTCGACGATCTGCTTGTTGACGATGTGGCTTTCGACGATTTCTTTGGCATCATCGGGAGTGACCTGTACATAAAAGACATTGTCCGGCATGACCTTGACGATCGGGCCCTGGGCGCAGAAACCGAAACAGCCGGTCTGCACGACCCGGACATCATTTTCCAGACCGTTTTCTTTGATGTACTTGTTGAGATTATCCATCAGCTCCTGGGCGTTGGAAGCATGGCATCCGGTACCGCCGCAGCAGAGGATATCTTTTTTGGCAGAATTGATGTCGTGGACATCGGTGCAGCGGAGGACAAGTTTGCCTTTGGCTGCGTTGAAAGCATTTACCAATGCTTCCCGTGAATCGATCTTATTCATAACTTACCCCAGCTTCTTGTATTCGTTGACGATCTCAACCGCCTTGGCGGGAGTGACTTTGCCGTAGACTTTGCCGTTGACTATCATCACCGGAGCCAGTCCGCATGCGCCGACGCAACGGAGCGCGGAGATGGAGAAAAGTCCATCCTCGGTCGGGTTGGTATCCGCTTTTATGCCGAGTACGCGTTCGATTTCAGAGAGAACTTTTTCCGAACCTTTGACGTAACAGGCAGTACCCATGCACACATCGATGCAGTATTTGCCTTTCGGCTCAGTGGAGAAGTAGTTGTAAAAGCTCACCACACCGGAAACCTGAGCTTCGGTGAGGAAGAGTTTTTTGGCGACATGGATCTGGACTTCGCGGGGCAGGTAACCGAAAATATCCTGCGCGCGATGCAAAACCTGGATCAACCGGCCGCGACGGCGTTCATCCGTCCGGTCAATGCCGAGCCCGTCGATGAATGCATCGAGTTCGGCAAATTTGGCGGCTGCTCCTTCCGACAATTTGTTGCAACACATTTTTTTATCCCTTTTTGTTTTTATGAAACCGGCACCGCTGTTTTCAAAACCGGTGCAAACTGCCTTTTTCTTCTGCCGCCGACTTCTGCAAGTTCCTCCTTTCGGGCGGCTGCCGTATTATTATTTCAACCTTGTTATAGAATTAAAGTAACTGTTTTTTTTCTTTCAATATTCTGTCCTGCTTGCGCTTGACCGCCAGCATGGCCAACCCCCCGGCAATAACTTCCCGCTGAACCACCACATCCGGCGGCACCTGCAGAGAGACATTGGCAAAGTTCCAGATGTATTTCACTCCGAGAGCAACCAGTTTATCGGCAATATCCTGTGCCGCGTGGTTGGAAACACATATGACTGCGATTTCCGGACGGTTTTCTGCAAAGCACGAAGCCATATCAGCAACATCCCGGACTGTCCGTCCGTAAATTTCCCGGCCGATTTTTTCCGGGGAGGTGTCGAAAATCTGTTTGATGCAGAAGCCGTAATGTTCAAAATCATTGTAACCGAGCAGGGCAGTACCGAGAGAACCGGCTCCGATCAGAGCTGCCGACAACGGTTCTTCCCAGCCGAGATAGTTTTTGATATAACGGATCAATTCATTGACGTCATAACCGACCCGGCGCTGGCCGGAAATGCCGGTGAGGGAGATATCTTTGCGGACAACAATCAACTCGATATTCATGTATTCGGCAAGTTCGGTGGAGGATACGCGCACTTTGCCCTCAGCCTGCATTTTCAACAACTTATGCAGGTAAGTCGGCATCCGGCGGATCGCCGGAATATTCAATATTTTGTCCTGACGCATAAAAAGAAAGCCCCTCCGCTGTTTTCCGGTCCCCGGAAAACACCCGCGTTCACCGCTGCGACGACCACGATGAATCTTTCTTCCAAACTTACGCCGCACTCATAATATAACACAAAAAATATCTATTTTCAAATGAATTTACACAAAAAATATCTATTTTGTAATATGGTCAGCCGGTGGTAAAGAAAAAGGATCGCGGGCAGCTCCGGAAAGAGTGCGGCGATCCGTTGAAAATTGGTCCGGGACAGTCATATCCCCGGACAGCGGCAGAATTATTTTTTGCGGAAAACAATTCTGGCTTTGGTCAGGTCGTAGGGGGACATTTCCATTGTCACGCTGTCTCCGGGAAGGATACGGATGAAGTTCATCCGCATTTTTCCGGAAATATGGGCATTGACCACATGTCCGCCCTGAATTTCCACCCGAAACATGGTGTTGGGCAGCAATTCGCGTACCACACCCTCTACTTTGATCACATCGTCTTTTGCCACGTTAAGATCTCCGGTTCATTATCTGTTATCAAAATCATATGTTCAAAATGTGCACTCAATTTCCCGTCTGCGGTACGCACCGTCCAGTTGTCTTTACGATCAAGCCGGACGGAATCGGTTCCCAGATTGAGCATCGGTTCGATGCAGAGAACCATTCCCGGTTCGAGTCTGGGGCCTTTGCCCCAGCCGGTGTAGTTGGGAACTTCCGGCGGTTCATGGAGTTTGATACCGCAGCCGTGCCCCACATATTCCCGGACGATGCCGAGTTTGTGTTTGCGGGCGCATTTTTCGACGGCGGCACTGATATCCCGGATGAATGATCCGGCTCTGGCGGCGGCGATGCCGTCCATCAGGGCCTGTCGGGTGCCGTCAAGCAGCCGTCTGGTATCGCTTTCCGGTTCTTTGAAGCTGAATGTCAGGGCTGTATCGCCCATCGCATGGTCAATAGTGACTCCCACATCAATGCTGACGATATCATTTTCGGTAATGATCTGATCGGGGCGTCCGATGCCGTGAATGACCACATCATTTACTGAAATACAGATATTCCCGGGAAAGCCGTGATAGTTTTTGAACGCGCTTTTTCCTCCGGTGGCATTGATCAGACTGCCGGCCAGCTGGTCGAGGTCAAAAGTGGTCATGCCCGGGTGCGCCAAACGGGCGATTTCGTCGCGCACCTGAGCAGTAACCGCAGCGGCCCGGCGGATTCTGACGATCTCCTCCGGGGTATGGATGATCCGGTTGCCGGACATAGGGTTTCACTCCAGGACTTGAGCCAGTTCAGCAACGATTTCTTCGAGTTCGGTGCTTTTGCAGCTGTAGAGCAAGCCGAGTTTTTCGTAGTAATCGATCAGCGGCTGGGTCTGTTTGTGGAAAACGGCCAGGCGGCTTTTTGCGGTTTCCAGTGAATCATCGGCGCGCTGATAGAGTTCCGAACCGCACTTGTCGCAGATACCTTCGACGGCCGGTTTCATAAAGATTTTATTGTAGATGGCATCGCATCCCCGGCAGTTCATCCGGGCGGTGAGCCGCTGCAGGATGATCTCATCGGAAACATTCAGATAGATGACCGCATCGATTTTTTTGCCCATATTTTCAAGGATCTCAGCGAGGGTTTCCGCCTGAGCGATAGTGCGGGGGAAGCCGTCGAGGATGAAGCCTTTGTCGCAATCTGGTTCTTTAAGACGTTCACCGACCATGCCGCAGACCATTGCATCGGGGACGAGTCCGCCGGATTTCATGATGGCACCGGCTTCTTTACCGGCGGGAGTACCTTTGGCGACTTCCGCGCGGAGGATATCCCCGGTGGAGATGTGGGCTACGCCGTATTTGGCGATCATCGCATTGGAGACGGTTCCTTTGCCGGCACCGGGGCCGCCGAGAAAGATGAGATTCTTTTTGGTAAGCATTTTTCTTTCCTTTTGATTGTGGTTCAAATATTTTTCACAAGATAATCTGTCAAATCATTTTCACTGACTTCGCACTGAGTGCCGTCATCCATCTTTTTAACGATGGCGATGCCGTTGGCCAATTCGCTTTCACCCCGGATCACCGTGTACGGGGCCATGCTGCGGTTGGCGGCGCGCATTTGAGCTTTGAATGAACGCTCTTCCAGTTCCAGCGCGATATTTTTACCGGCTTTACGCAGGGTATTGGCAGAAATCAGATTTTTCATCCGGGCTTCAGCTCCCAGACCGATGAAAAAGCAGTCGGCTCTGCCGGCTTCTGGGACCGGAGCATTGAGAGCTTCTCTGGCCATGAGCAATCTCTCCACGCCGGTGGCGAATCCCACTCCCGGCAACGGACGTTTCTCGCCGGGCAGGAACAATTCATAACGTCCGCCGCCGGCGATGGCGATCTGTTCGCCAAGCGCATCATGAGTGACTTCAAACACGGTATGGACATAGTAATCCAGACCACGAACCAGACGCGAAGAGACTTTGAAAGGCACTTCCAGGGCGGTCAGAGCCTTTTTGACCTCCTCAAAGTACGCTTTTGAACTGTCGCTGAATGAATCAATATAACTCGGGGCGGAATTGATTATCTGCTGACAGCACTCCTGCTTGCAGTCCAGAATACGCCAGATATTGCGCTCCAGCCGTGTGCGGCAATCCGGACACATACGGTCGATGTGTTCGGCAAAGTATTCCCGCAGCACCTTTTCCGCCGGTTCACGGTCAGCGGCCACGCCCCGGGTATTGATAGTGAATACCGCCCCGGTAATGCCGATGGTCTGGAGGTAGTTGTGAAGCATGGCAATGCATTCGGCGTCGATCAGCGGCGCGCAACGGCCCACATTTTCCACGCCGATCTGGTGAAACTGCCGCCGTCTGCCGGCGGAAGGACGTTCACCCCGGAACATCGGACCGCAGTAGAAAACGCGCTGTTCATTGCCGTTGGCCACGTCGGTATTGGTCAATGCCCGCATGACTCCGGCGGTTCCTTCGGGGCGGAGGGTCAGGCTTCTGCCGCCGCGATCTTCAAAGGTGTACATCTCCTTTTGTACAACTTCAGTTTCGCCGCCGAGACCACGCTGAAAAATTTCAGTGTACTCAAATATCGGAGTACGCAACTCTCCGTACCCGCAGGCCGTAAAGACTTTGGCTGCGGTGCTTTCCAGAAAACGCCACGAACCGGATTCAGCCGGGAAAATATCCGCTGTACCCGGAGGCGGAGCAAATGCAGACATCAGAACCTCCCTCGTTTTGTAGACAGAAGAAAAAGCAAAACGCCCAACGAATAAGACTTTTCGTCAGGCGTAATGTACTGTTTTTCAAAGACCCCGGATTAACGGAAATCAGCCGGATTGAGCTTTTCAACGGCTTCTTTGAGTTCTTTGCCGGCGCGGAATTTGATCACGGTGCGCTCGGGGATGATAACTTCATTTTTGGTGTCGCGGGGATTGCGGCCTTTGCGGCTTTTGCGGACTTTGATTTCGAAAACACCGAAGTTACGCAATTCAATATCATTTCCGGAAATCAATTCTCCGGCGATGCTGTCCAAAGTGCGCTGGACGATATCAGCCACATCGCTCTGAATAATTCCGGTTTCTTTGGCAATTTTGACAACAAGGTCACGTTTAGTCATTTTCTGTCTCCTGATTTTTATGTTTGCAAAAAAATATGTAAATTGACTATTTTCAACTTGACAATATTATAATATGCCACCAAAAGGCATTTCCGTCAATAGCAATATTGAACAAAAATCCTTTTTTTTTCGAAAAAAGAGCTGTAATTTACTATTTACGGGGTATTTAATATAAAAAACCCGGATCCTGTCAGGAATTCCGGGTTGAAGTCAAGTAAAATTATTCTGCGAAATATGTTGAAACTCCGATGAAATTTACCAGCCGTTTGCCGCCGATGGGGGCACCGGGAGTTTTCTCATCTTTCCAGTCACGGATAGTCACTTTTATTTCCGGAGTTTTGGCGCGGAAGGCGATCTTGCGGGTGACGACCTCGAATCGTTTGGATCTCATATATTTCGGCGGATTGCGGAATTCATAACTCAAGTGCGGAATGATCTCTGCACCTTCCAGTTCGGCTTCCAGCGCGAAATCCACACTGCCGTGTTCATTTTTTTCTGTTTGTCAGCATCGCTGGAAACATAGAAAAATGAGTAGAGTTTGCCGGGAGTGAGATTTTTCAAAGTTGGTTTGAGTTTGTTGGGGGCTTTGTCACTGCGGGTAAGCTGGATAACGGTGTTGCTGCCGCCCCCCGGCGGCGCAGCCGTGTGAAACCGTATCCCGGAATCGTACGCGGCTTGATGGAACCTTCTTCTGCCGGGATCGCTTCCCGGTTTTTCAGTCCGGACAACGTTTTTTTACTTTAATTTCCGTTGGACAGCGCATCCGGCATTATCATCCGGCCTGTGTATTTACGATTAAAATTGGCAAGCGGAGCAAAAATTTCTCCGCTTGCCATATTTTTCAGTACTTCCGGATGTATCGGTCACGGAAGATTATTTTCAGAACTTGATCAATTCCTGCACTTTGACCGGCTGTCCGGTGGCAAAGGAGATATTTGCTCCAATACCGGTGAGGATCGACTGCGCTCCGTCATGGAAGTCGGCAGCCAGACCGAAAGGATCATCTTTCACGCCGAGGAAGAGGTGGTCAAGGAGCAGATTATCACCGCCGCCGTGTCCGCCGGAACCGGCTTCGTAGGTGAAAACTTCCGGTTTCTGCCACATTTTCTGGACGATGATCTCCGGGATCATGTTCTTGCGGTCGGTGCCGCCTTCTTCATATTCGCGCATGCCGAAAACCGACATGTCTTCTCCCGGACGGGTGAAGCCGGATTCCACCACATTGAATTCCAGACGGCCCTCGGTACCGTTGAAAACGATCCGGTAACCTTCCCAGGGGCAGTGGGCGCAGAGGGTGTAGTTCATGACCACATTGTTTTTGTAACGGACCATCACGCTCATGTTATCCTCAATGGAGATGAAGTCACCGAAAACATTAAGATCACGGATGTAACCGTCACCGGCTTCAGTTTCAAAATAGAGCTGATCCAGACGGTCGCCCGGAGTGATCTGCAGGGCGAATGGATCTTTTTTGGCTTCTTCGCTGCCTTTGGCGCGGAAATAGGTGCTTTTCAGTCCGCGTTCTTCAGCATTGATTTTGCCGTAGAATTTAAGATCGCCCATACCGAAAACGGTTTCCGGAATGGAGTCAAGCCACCAGTTCACCAAGTCGAAGTGATGAGTGGCTTTGTGGACCATCAGACCGCCGGAGTTGGCTTTGTTGCGGTGCCAGCGGCGGAAATAGTCGGCACCGTGACTGGTGTCAAGCAGCCATTCAAAGTTGACGGTGGTGACTTTGCCGATGATGCCCTGAGCAAGCAGTTCTTTGACTTTGGTGTTGCGCGGGCTGTACCGGTAGTTGAATGTAACGGTATATTTTCTGCCGGTTTTTTTCTGGGTGTCGATGATTGCCTGACATTTAGCCGGATCAGTAGTCATGGGTTTTTCGGAAATGACATCGCACCCCAGTTCCATGGCGCGGCATCCGTATTTGTGGTGCAGACGGTCGGGCATGGTCAGGATGACGACATCCGGTTTCTGTTCGGCAATCATTTTGTCGAAGTCGGCGGCATCATAAGTCGGCACCGGGGCGTGATTGCCGTGAGAATCACTCTGCAATTCCCGGTTGTAGTAGTCCATGCGGAGCTGATTGACATCGCAGAAAGCGACCAATTCCGCACAATCTTTGTAGGTATAGGCCGCTGCTTTGATATACATGTGCGAACGGCCGCCGGTACCGACAACGGCATAACGTTTTTTTTGCATTTTGAAACTTCCTTATTTTGATTTGGTTATTCCACAGAACCGGTTTCGACAACCTTGCCGCCGGCTTGTTTTTTGAATTCATCCATATCGCCGCAGGTGAGGATACCCGGTACGATAAAGGTCTGACCGAATTTTTTTGATCTGGCCGGAGAATAGGTGAGTGAAGCAGGCGCACCTTCCAGATAGAGATCGGTGTTTTCTTCGCGTAAAGCGGCGAAAAGCGCGGCGGCGATGCCGCCCTCTTCAATGCCGCCGGCGGCGATGGTCATATCCGGGAAGCGGGAGAGGAGATACTCTTCGGCGAGGAAGAAGTCTTCCACCCACTTGCCCTGGGCATTTTTGCCGAGCCACATCAGAGAACGGTTGATGAATCGGTCACGGTAGCTGCCGTCGATACGCAGATCGTTTTCGCCGCTGCCCCAGAGGTCGATGATCGCCACGCCCAATCCCTGATCGAGGAGACTTTTGATCATTTCATCCTGCTGGAGATGGAGTTTTTTATATGGAGTGCCGATGATGACTACCGGTTTACCTGCTTCGGCGGGGGCGCGTAAGACCATCGGCATCATCCGGGAATCACTGCCCCGGATACCGATCCTTTCCCAGTTGTAACGGGAGGAAAATTCCCGGGCATCATCAATGGTAACAGCTTCCAGCCGGAGTATCGCGGCAAGTTTGCTTTTGTCGAAAGAAGCATTTTTCTGCCAGAATTTTTCCTTTTCAGCGACATATTCGGGCAGGGAAACGACTCCGGCGGGGCGTTTGCCTTTTTCAAAGACCATCATTTTTTCCATCGGCAGGGTGTTGAAGTCGGGAATGTTTTCCACCGGATCGCCGTTGCCGATACCTTTGAGGTGCAGGTCGAACCATCCGATCATTGTACGTCTGCCCTGCGGAGAAAAAGCGTGAGGTTCTTCCAGAGTAACCTGACGGATGTTTTCGGGAACTCCCATCGCGCGGAAAATGCGCTTTGCTTCGTCAGTGGAACGGCGGGTCTGGGCGGGATTGAAAGCCGGGTTGGTATCCCAGACACCATTGATGGTCATCAGGGCGCGGGGGGCGATCAGGGCGAGGACGCCGGATTCTTCAGTAAAGTTGAGACCGTCGGGGAGAACTTCACAAATGCAGTTGGGGCAGATGATGTATGATTCAAAAGTTCCGACACTGACCACCGGGACGGCCGCTTTGATCCGGTCATCCATAGCGGCCAGCCACATGGTCTGGTTGCCGCCGCCGGAAGCGCCGCAGGCACCGATTCTGTCTTTGATAACGAAGTCGAGTGACTGGAGGAG
>JAGBZM010000038.1 GCA_017628235.1 Lentisphaeria bacterium
GCAAGAGAAAAACTTGTAAAAAGTGCAATGAAACGCTATATTTAATAAAGATTATCAACAATGGATGAATAAAAATGCCGGAATTGGTACTTATACTTGACCGTTTACGCAGCGCACACAACACCGGAAATATCTTCCGGATCGCAGAAGCTCTGGGAGCCGGAGTGGCCGCATGCGGTTATACCCCGTGTCCGCCGCACCCGAAACTGGAAAAAACTGCGATGGGTACGGATAAAACGGTCTGGTGGATGCACTTTGACAGCAGTAAAGAGGCAGTGGAATATTTCCACTCTCTCAATTACACCGTACTGGCCGCCGAACCGGGAGGAGACGAAGCGTGGGAACTGGATTACCACTACCCGCTGGCGGTGGTTCTGGGCAACGAAGCCCTGGGGGTCGAGGCCGAAGCCCTCGCCATGTGCGACGGAACTGTTTCCCTGCCGATGCAGGGAAGCAAGGCATCGATCAATGTCGGCAACGCTGCTGCTGCAATATGTTATGCAATAGATGCCAAACGGCGGGGAAAATTGAAA
Source organism: Lentisphaeria bacterium (assembly GCA_017628235.1). Classification (GTDB taxonomy): domain Bacteria; phylum Verrucomicrobiota; class Lentisphaeria; order Victivallales; family Victivallaceae; genus UBA1784. The sequence goes on from JAGBZM010000038.1 coordinate 534, forward strand.
ATATGAGCATGAAAATCAAACTTCTGGGTAAAAATCCGGATAATATCCGGAAGATCCTGGCTCGCTTTGACCTGATCGATTGCGGTTCTGAAACACCTGAAGCCGTAATTACTTACGGTGGTGACGGAGCTTTGCTGGGCGCGGAACGGGAGTTCCCGGGAATATTAAAACTGCCGCTGCGGGATGCGGAAACCGCCCCGACCTGCGCGGAACATGAGGCGGAAAAGGTGATCCGGCAATTCGCAGCCGGAAATCTGCCGGTGGTCCATCTGCCTAAATTGTGTGCCGTCAGCGCAGACAAAAAGCTGTGGGCGATCAACGATCTGGTACTTCACACCAGAGATTACACCAGTGCCTTGCGCTACCGGGTATTCATCGACGGCGAATTGTACGCTCAGGAGGTGGTCGGTGACGGAGTGTGTTTTGCCGGGGTTCATGGCAGCAGTGCCTATTACCGGAGCATCACCAGAGGGATCTTCCGCACCGGCGTGGGAGTGGCATTCAGCAACTCCACCGAAGTGGTCGATCATCTGGTCCTGCCGGAAACCAGCACGGTGGCGGTCCAGATCCTGCGCGGTACCGGAGTGGTAATGGCGGACAACGATCCGGAAAAAATCGAACTGCACGAAGGAGAAAAGATCATATTCTCCCAGACTGAAGAAAAAGCACTTATCTGCAACCTTGCCGGATTCATGTGTCCGGAATGCCGTTATCTGCGCCACCATTTACTGCCCTTGAACGGCAAAAGGAAGTAATCTGCTATGGGAAATAAGATTGTTAAAGACTTGAATCAGGGCGGCGTGACCAAAACCATGATCCTCTTTGCCATGCCGATGCTCTTTTCCGGTTTGATCCAGATGCTCTACAATACCGCCGATATGATCATCGTCGGCCATTTCGTCGGCAGAACCGGTCTGGCAGCAGTGTCTGTCGGCGGCGATGTGCTGAATTTTCTGTCCTTTGCCGCAATGGGATTTGCCAATGCCGGACAGGTGATCATCTCCCAATTCCTCGGAGCTGATATGCGTGACCGGGCCGGTAAGGTCATCGGAACACTTTTCACCTTCCTGTTGAGCGCGGCGGTGATACTGGGAGTTCTGACCTGTATCTACCGGGAACCGGTTTTGCGCTGGGTGAATGCTCCGGCGGGACAGACCTGGGATTACGCTTTAAGTTATGTTGCCATCTGTATGAGTGGAATGGTATTCATTTACGGATACAATATCGTTTCAGCGGTTCTGCGCGGCATGGGAGATTCCCGCCATCCGTTTATTTTCGTCGCAGTGGCGGCGGTATTGAATATCATTCTCGATCTGCTTTTTGTGGTATTTTTCAAATGGGCGGTATTCGGTGTGGCACTGGCCACAGTTTTGAGTCAGGGAATAAGTTTTATTCTGTCGATAATTTTCCTCTACCGCCACCGGGTGGATTTCGGGTTCGACTTCAAGCTCTCCAGCTTCAAAGTTGACAAAGAGGCTCTGGCTCCGCTGTTGAAACTGGGATTCCCGATGCTGCTGCAGAGTGCGGCCATAAGTTTTTCCATGCTCTATGTCAACCGCTACATCAACAGCTACGGCGAAGTGGCCGCTGCGATGAACGGTATCGGCAATAAGATGGGAATGATCGTCAATATCATCAACTTCTCCTTTGCCGCCGCCGCTTCCCCGATGATCGGTCAGGCCATCGGAGCCCAGCTCTATTCGCGCGTCCCCCGGATCGTCGGAGTATCGCTGGTGATCAACACGGCAATTTCAGTAATCATGGCGGTGATACTGCTGGCCGCCCCCAGAGTGGTATTCGGTATATTCACCTCTGACAATGAAGTGCTGGATATGGCGATAAGCTACATCCCGGTGGCATTGCTGCTGCTGGGCGGCAGTGCCTTGCGCCCGCCGCTGGGAGCGTTGATCAACGGAGTCGGAAACTTCAAACTGAATTTTGCCGTCGGCATACTCGATGGAGTTGTGCTGCGGATCGGTCTGTCAATGGTACTGGGCCTTTATTGCGGTTTCGGAATATTCGGTTTCTGGTACGGCCATGCGATCGCCGGATTCACTCCCTTCGTTATCGGCGGGATCTACTATCTGACCGGCAGATGGCGGACAAGAAAATATATTATCAACTGATGCTTGATTTTTGCCGGGTGCTGGCTATATTATAGTAGACTCAAAGTAAAGTCCATTATCACAGGAGGAAATTTTTATGAAAAAAGTGTTTTTAGCAGTTTCGGCGGCAACCGCAGTGATTTTCAGCGGCTGTACAACGGTAGAATCAACTCAGGTTTTCAACCGGATGGGATTGGGAACACCCAATGAGAAAGCGGTGTGCCAGACTTTTGTGGAGATCCCCGGTTATTTCCTTTTCGGTTTACCGGTCGTTACCGGCAGTCCGAAAGGCGACGGCGAGTGGAGTTTATTCCGCTACAATCTGACCACCGCCAACGTCATCCATCTGCTGACCAAAGAAGCCAAATCACGGCAGGCGGCACGGGTGGTGAATGTACAGGTTTCAACCACTGAAACTTATGTAATGCCGTTTTTCCTGACCAAACGGACCATTCAGGCTTCCGGTACCGGCGTCCGCACCCGCAGTGCAGCGATCGACCGGGCCGCCAGCGATTATGACAATCAGCCGTAGGTGAAAAAATGGGGCAGACCGGAAAAGTCAAAACGTTTGTCCTGGACACCAATGTACTGCTGCACAGTTCAGCGAGCATCGAGTGTTTCAAAGACAATGACGTGGTCATTCCGATGGCGGTCATCGAGGAACTGGATAAATTCAAAAAGAACTCCGATGAATTGGGCCGCAATGCCCGCCGGGTGATCCGCTATCTGGACCGTCTGCGTGAAGAATTTCCGGGATGTGCCGGTGATCCGGAACGCGGTCTGCCTCTGCATGCCATCAGTGCCAATACCACCGGCAGACTTTTCGTATTGAGTGCCGGAGCGGTGGACAACGGCACTCCGAATGAAGCAGATAAAGTTTTTGATAACGATTTACTGCTGGATTCACCGGACAACCGGATATTGCGGGTGGCATGTTTTCTCCGCAATCTGGGGCGTCAGGTGATCTTTATCAGTAAGGATATCAATTTGCGGCTGAAAGCTGATGCGCTGGGGCTGCCGGTGATGGATTTTGAAAGGCAAAAGGTCAAAGATTATGACCGTTACACCGGATTTGCCGAATATACGGTGCCGGGACAATTGCTCGATGAAGCATATCAGAAACATGAATTGCCCGGAAAAAAGTTCCCGGAAGTGATGACCAACGGCTTTGTCCGGCTGACTTCCGCGGCGGATGAGCGCAAACGGATCTTGCTGCGTAAACGCAATACCGGCATACTCACTCCACTTGCCAACCGGGTGGAAAAAGTCTGGAACCTTGTCCCGCGCAATAAGGAACAGCGCATGGCTCTGGATCTGCTTCTTGATCCGGAAGTGAAACTGGTAACTCTGGTCGGCGGAGCCGGAACCGGCAAAACCCTGCTGGCTCTGGCTGCGGCACTGCAATTGACCATGCATGATGAACTCTATGAAAAGATCCTGGTCTCCCGCCCGATCATCCCGCTGGGCAATGATATCGGTTTTCTGCCGGGCAGCAAGGAATCCAAACTCTCCAGCTGGATGCAGCCGATCTTTGACAATCTGGAATTTCTGCTGGGCGGTGAATCTGAGCGCAAACCCAAAAGTTCTTCGCGCTTCTCCACTGAAAGTTTGATGAATTCCCGTAAATTGGAACTGGAAGCTTTGACCTACATCCGGGGACGGAGCATCCCCCGGCAATTCATCATTATCGACGAAGCCCAGAACCTCACCCCGCATGAAGTAAAAACCATTATCAGCCGGTGCGGAGATGATTCAAAGATGGTTCTGACCGGTGATCCGGCGCAGATCGACAATCCCTATCTGGATGCCTCCGGCAATGGTTTAAGTTACTCGGTTGACCGGCTGAAAGGCGAAAGTGTCTACGGACACGTGACTTTGCGTAAAAGTGAACGCAGTGATCTGGCGGCTCTGGCAGCTAAAAAGTTGTGATCCGGCCGGCATGATAACTGCAGCAGGAGTTCTTTCATGGCAAGAGTATATTTTCTGACAATTCTGGCGGCGATCGTTTTCAATTGCTCGGGCGAAGAGTGGTTCGACCGAGGCAGATTCAGCTGGAAACGGGCCGATACTCTGACCGACGGGATCAAATACACTCATCTGGCCAGGACCTCGCCCCGGCTGATGAAAATCTGGGCCGCCAGAGTGGATCTGCATAAAAAATTCAACTTCCATACCGCTAAAAAAGCGGAAAATCACGGCGAAATGATCCCGACTCACCTCCACCGCAAACTGGTCATCCACACCAAACGGCAGAGTACGGCAGATTTTATGACTCAGGCTCAGCAAAACAATATCCCGATGGTCTTTGCCGTCAATGCCGCCCCCTGGAGTCCCTGGGACAAGATCCCCAGTCCGTATGCATCCAATCTCGGGCTGCTGATCTCGGACGGAGAAATGGTTTCCCCGGCCCGGGCCGGACGGCCATCGTTTGTGGTGTATAAAGACGGTAAAATCGATCTGCGGCTTATTGCTCCCGGCGAAGATATTTCCAATATTGCCCAAGCGGTCAGCGGCTTTGATTTTGTTCTGAAAAGCGGCAAAGCCTGCGGTTCGGCCACCGGGCTGGCTCCGCGTACCGGACTGGGATTGTCAGCTGACAAACGGTTCCTTTATCTGGTGGTTATCGACGGCAGGCAACCGTTTTTCAGCATGGGCTGTCCAACTTTGGAAGTAGGAAAGATTCTGGCGTACTTCGGTGCACATGACGGTTTGAATATGGATGGCGGCGGTTCCAGCAGCTTTGTGATCTGGGATGCCGCAACCGGGAAAGCCCGGATGCTCAATCAACAGCCGGGCAACCGGGTTCGCGGTGTCGGAGCATCTCTGGGAATTTCCCTCGGAGACTGATCCTATGGATAAAGAACCTGAAATAACAGATGAGGAGATCATTCTGATCCGGCCGGGACAGAGAAAAGCGGCAGCTTTTCCGCCGCCGGTACCGGAAAATCCGGATAGCGGAGATGATTTTGAAATCCGCCTTGTCACCCCAGGCCGACCGGCAAACCCGCCGGAAAACACTGTCCCGGCGGCAGAAGACATGCCGGAATTGACTGTCAGACCGGTTTTGCCACCGTCATCAACCGCTATTGCCCCGGAAACTGCCGGAACCAAAACAGCAACCGCAGATGATGGATGTGAAGTGGAGATCAAACTCAAAACTCCGGCAGAAAAACCTTCTCCGGTTCCATCACCGGCAGTTCTCCAAACCGGAAGCGAACAGGATATCCCGGTCATCCTCCCGGATAACCGGCCCCGTAAAACAGCGGAAAAAACTGCCCGGCCGCCGCAAACACCTCACTTCCGGAAGCGCAAACACCAATACCGGGGACATAAGATCGGATGCTTTTTCCTGCTGCTGGCCTTTGCCGGAATAATTTACGGGATCATTTACCTTTATTGCCGGTATGAAGAACCGATCGACCGTTATCGGCGCACCTTTGAAAAATGGATGACATTCCGCTGGCTCAAAGATGGCGGCAAAATGAGCAGAGAAGAGATAAATGCTCAGGATGCCAAAGGACGCACTGAAATGCATTTCGCGGCCAAAGACGGAGATTTGAAAACTCTCAAAAAACTGGCTGAAGCCGGTGGAGATATGAAATTGACCGATGCCGGTAAAAATACCATTCTGCATTATGCTGCTGAAAGCGGCAAAGTGGAAGTGATGAAATTTGTCCTCGCGTCCGGAGATATCAATGCCGCAAACAGTGCCGGAGAAACACCGCTGCACATCGCAGCCATGCACAATCATCGGGGAATCGTAAAGTTCCTCCTTGACCGCGAAGCCGACCCCAGAAGGCTTACCAATGAGAAAAAAAGCGCGTGGACTCTGGCAGAAGATCCGGAAATTAAAAAACTGCTGCCCCGCCCGGCTGTACGCAAACGCCGCACTCCGGCTGTTCCGGCCAAATAACCGGTCCCGAAACTGACCTTACGGAAAACGACCGCTTTACTGCGCGGCAGGGCGGTGAATAACGATCATCGTCTGATCGTCATTCTGCTCATACTCAAATTCATGAACCGCCGTCATGACCTCATCAATAATCGCATTGGGCGTATCCCGGTGATCGCAGGCGACATGAAACGCATTGGCAAGTCTTTCGGTGCCGAATTCCTGCCGGTCGTGGTTGAGTGCTTCACTCAATCCATCGGAAAAGAGCATAATACTGCTGCCGTGATCCACTGCCAGACAGATGGTATCAAATTCCGCATCCTCGTCGGAAAGCATCCCCAGAGCTGTTCCCCGGGGCGAAAGACGGCGCAGATGGTCGTGAACATGCATGATCATATCCGTATGCCCGGCCCGGCCGAATTCGATCAGACCGCCGCGTTTGTCGATCAGACAGCACCCCATTGTAATAAAACGGTCGGCATCGGAATCCCGGTTCAAATTGGCATTCACATCCCGGAGAAATTTGGTCAAAGTCGTAAATTCCGCCGCCATCGCCCGGGCAAAACTCCGGGTCATCGAAGCCAGAATACAAGCCGGCATTCCTTTACCGCAAGCATCACCGACCATCACCAGCAGCCGGTTCTCATCGATTTTGACCATATCAAAGAAGTCTCCATTGACCTCTTTGGCACTGGTGGTTCTGGCGCAAACCGAAAAATCTCCGATCGTAACTTCACCCGGCGGCAGCAGCGAATTTTGAAACTGCCGGACAAATGCCAGCTCCTGATCGATCCTTTCCCGGCGGCTGATCTCTCCGTAAACCTGTACCAGCTGCTGCACCATCAACACCTGCGCGGAAAGAGATTTCAGACGGTTGTACTGGGCATTGGAAAAGGGTTTGCCGGGCAACATACGGTTTTCCACCGCACATATCACACCGTAAACGATGCCCTCTTTACTCATGGGGACAGCCATGATACTGCCCAAAGCATCTTTCTCCGGACAGGCGGCAAAACGGTCATCCACACTGGCCAGCGGAACCAATTCACCATGCCGGGACTTGGCAACCGAACCGATAAATCCATCCCCGACATTGATGATCTCCCGCCGGAGTTCTTCGAGGATCTTCTGATTGGAAGCCTGACCATCCACCGGAACCGTATGCAGAGGATATTCACCGCAGACGCCGAGAATGGAAAGTCTGCCGTCATTTACCCCGTAGATGGCAACCGAACCGGCTTCGATCTGTTCACAAACATAACGGGCGGATGAGTGCAGCGCACCATCCAACCCGTCATCACAATCGATCCCGGCTGAAAAACGGGAAAGAAAGTTGGAAATTTCCGTACGGCTCATCACCGCGCCGGTCAAATCCATTCGCAATTCATCGGCTTTGCGGTAGAACGAAGCAGCGGCGATCAGAGAAATCACCAGAAGCACCGATAATATTACCACCGCAGCAGTCAATTTTCTTCTCCCGTATTAATCTGCCAGATATTCCTGCAGAGATTTCAACACCGGATTGCCCTGCCGTGCTTCGCGGATACCGGTTTCGGTGGCGCGGGCGGCAGCAATGGTGGTCATGTACGGAATCTTGTACTGAATGGCCAGCATCCGGATGCAGCTGTCATCGATCTTGCTCAATTTATCCATCGGAGTATTGATGATAAGAGCCACTTCCCGGTTGCGGATCAGATCCGCGACATTGGGTCTGCCCTCATTGAGTTTGCAGACATTGCCATGTTTGATGCCGTGAGCATCGAGAAACTCTCCGGTACCCTCGGTGGTAATCAATTCAAAGCCCATTTCAGCCAGACCTTTGACGATCGGCAGCATCTCTTCCCGGTCGCGGCGGCGGACAGTGACCAGCACCTTGCCCTCCAGCGGAAGCTGGGAACCGGCGGCCTGCTGCGCTTTGTAGTAGGCCATGCCGAAAGAGGGAGCCAATCCCATAACTTCACCGGTGGCACGCATTTCCGGGCCGAGAACCGGGTCAACTTCCGGGAACATGTTGAAAGGAAACACCGCTTCTTTCACCCCGAAATATTTGGTCGGCGGATTGCGGAGCAGAGATTTGAATTCGCTCAACTTCGCACCCAGCATCAAATTGGTGGCGATCCGCGCAATGGGCGCGCCGGTAACTTTGGAAACAATCGGGACAGTTCGTGAAGCGCGGGGATTGGCCTCAATGATCCAGACTTTATCCTCGCAAACCGCGAATTGAACATTGAGAATACCGACCACACGGAAATCACGGGCAATGGCCGTTGCCTTTTCAGCGATGGTATCCAGATGTTTTTTCGCCAGAGTCACCGGCGGGATGGAACAGGCTGAGTCACCGGAGTGGATACCGGCAAGTTCCACATGTTCCATAACCGCAGGGATATAAACGTCGTTGCCGTCGCAGATGGCATCGACTTCACACTCAATGGCCGGATCGAGGAAACGGTCGATCAGCATCGGATATTCCGGACTGACCTGGATCGCTTCCACTGCGTAACGCTCCAGAGTTTTTTCATCGTAGATCACCGCCATACCCCGACCGCCGAGAACAAATGACGGACGGACCATGACCGGATAACCGATCTTACGGCCCAGCGCGACGGCTTCATCCAGAGAACGGGCGATACCGGATTCAGGCTGGTTGACCTTGAGCGCGAGCATTCTTTCACGGAAATATTCGCGGTCCTCGGCCAGACGGATACCTTCGGGCTGAGTACCGACGATACGGACTCCGGCATCCTTAAGTTCCTGAGCGATGTTAAGCGGGGTCTGACCGCCGAATTGGACGATGACGCCATCGGGGTTCTCTTTATTATAAATGCTCAAAACATCTTCTGTGGTAAGCGGTTCAAAATAGAGCTTATCACTGGTGTCGTAGTCGGTGGAGACCGTTTCCGGATTACAGTTGACCAATACTGATTCATAACCGGCATCGCGCAGGGCAAACGCGGCATGGACACAGGTATAGTCAAATTCGATACCCTGACCGATCCGGTTGGGTCCGCCGCCGAGGATCATGATCTTTTTCTTACCGGAAACCGGCACTTCATCCGGCGCACCGCTGTAAGTGGAGTAATAGTAATCCTCGTTGCCTTTGACTCCGGAAACCGGCACGCGGCAGTAAGTGGCGACACAACCGAGTTTCATCCGGCGGGTGCGGATGTCCTTTTCGGAAACACTGAAAAATTTAGCCAGATATTTATCGGAGAAGGCAAATTTTTTCGCGGTCACCAGCAATTCATCGGGCAGATTCATCCAGGTGTATTTTGCCAGTTCCAGCTCAAAAAGAGCCAACTCCTGAATTTCAGTCAGGAAGAATTTGGCGATGCTGGTCAATTTGAATGCCTCATCGACCGTCAATCCCTTTTTGAATGCTTCATAAAGGTGGAAAAATCTCTCACTGGACGGACTGGCAACCAGCGGACGCAATTCATCAAAGGTCAAAGCCTCTATCTTGCGGATCAAACCGGGACCGCTACGGCCGATCTCCAGCGAACGGATCGCTTTCTGGAAAGCTTCTTTAAAGTTTTTACCAATGCTCATGACCTCGCCGACCGCTTTCATCTGGGTGCCGAGCGCATCTTTGGCCTGCGGGAACTTCTCAAAGGCCCAGCGGGCGAATTTGGCAACCACATAATCACCGGAGGGAGTATATTTTTCCAGAGAACCATCACGGTAGTAAGGCATTTCATCAAGTGTCACCCCGGTAGCCAGCACGGTGGAGACCCGGGCAATGGGGAAGCCGGTGGCTTTGGAAGCCAGCGCACTGGAACGGCTGGTACGGGGATTGATCTCGATCACGATCACCCGTCCATCCTCCCGGTTGCGGGCAAACTGGACATTGCAGCCGCCGGTTACGCCGATGGCATCAATGATGCGGTAACTGTAATCCTGCAGCTGCTCCTGCACCTCTTTGGAAATGGTAAGCATGGGGGCCACACAGAAACTGTCACCGGTATGTACGCCGATAGGATCGACGTTTTCGATGAAACAGACGGTGATCTTCTGTCCTTTGGCATCGCGGACGACTTCAAGTTCCAACTCTTCCCAGCCCAGCACGCACTCCTCGACCAGCACCTGGCCGATCAGACTGGCGGCAAGTCCCCGGGAAACGACTTCGCGCAGCTCCTCGACATTGTAAACGATACCGCCGCCGGTACCACCCATTGTGTAAGCGGGCCGGAGGACAACGGGATAACCGAGGTCAGCAGCGATCTTTTCGGCCTCTTCTACCGAATAAGAGGGTTCGGATTTGGCCATCGGGATGCCGAGACGATTCATGGTGTTTTTGAATTCGATACGGTCTTCGCCGCGTTTGATCGCTTCCAGATCGACACCGATGACTTCGACACCGTGTTTTTCCAGAATTCCGGCATCGTGCAGGGAAATCGCCAGATTCAATGCGGTCTGACCGCCGAGGTTGGGCAGCAGGGCATCGGGTTTTTCTTTGGCGATGATCCGTTCCAGACTGTCAACGGTAAGCGGTTCGATATAGGTATGATCCGCCATACCGGGGTCGGTCATGATCGTGGCCGGATTGGAGTTGGTAAGCACCACTTCGTAACCATGTTCACGCAAGGCTTTGCACGCCTGCGTGCCGGAGTAGTCAAATTCACAAGCCTGCCCGATAATGATCGGACCGGAACCGATAATGAGAACTTTTTTGATATCTGTCCTCTGTGCCATAAAAAACCTCTTTTCCCGTAATATTTTCAAAGTGCGCTCAAAATCCAAAAGAGCCGCCGCATAAGACCGGGATGTAATATACACCCGGAATCCGGTTTAGTCAAGTGCTTCAGAGCGTTCCTTTGGTGGAAAGCACGCCTTTTACTCTCTCATCGCGGGCAAGTGCCTGATCCAGAGCTTTAGCCAACCCTTTGAATATGGCTTCAAAGAGGTGATGGGTTTCGCAGGAAGCGATCATCCTGATATGGAGATTGAGTCCGCTTCTGACGGCGAAGGCCTGAAAAAATTCATGAAAAAGCCGGGTATCGATGTTGTTCAGCTGGGCAGCCGGCGGGGTGACATCATAATAAAGTCCGCCGCGTCCGGAAAGGTCAAGCGCGATCATGACCAGAGTTTCATCCATCGGCAGCAGAAAATTACCGTACCGGCGGATACCGGCTTTATCTCCGGCAGCTTTGGCCAGCAGATCGCCCAGTACGATCCCCAAATCTTCCATCGTGTGGTGGCAATCGACCTCCAGATCACCCTTTGCGCTCACATTCAGATCAAAAAATCCATGCTTGGCAAAAAGCGTAAGCATATGATCCATAAAGGGTATTCCGGTGGAGATAACTGATTTACCTTCACCGTCAAGTTCAATGGCAGCGGTAATATCGGTTTCCGCAGTTTTCCGGGAAATTTCAGCAAAACGGCTCATGGTTATTTTCCTTTTCTTTCCAATTTCAGTTCCAGAGCGATACAGGCATTGCGGAGCAATCCGGCGATGGTCATGGGGCCGACGCCGCCGGGGACCGGGGTGATATACGAAGCTTTTTCCACCGCTTCGTCATATTTCACATCTCCGACCAGCCGGTTTTTGCCGAGAGTTTCATCGAAAATACGGTTGATCCCCACATCGATGACCACTGCACCGTCTTTGATCATATCGCCTTTGACGAATTCCGGTTTGCCGATGGCGGCGACCAGAATATCGGCATCAAGCGTATAACGGCGGATATCCGGAGTACCGGAGTGGACAACAGTCACAGTGGCATTGGCTCCGGCTGCTTTCTGCATCAACAGAGCCGCCATCGGCTTGCCGACAATATTGCTCCGGCCGATAACGACCGCATGTTTGCCCTTGGGGTCGATCCCGGAATGACGGAGCAGTTCCATCACGCCCCAGGGAGTGCAGGGGTGGAATCCGGGTTTTTCCCCGATCAGCAGCCGGCCGACATTGCGTTCAGCAAAGCAATCAACGTCCTTGTCCGGGTCGATGGCGAGGATCACGGCACTCTCATCGACCTGCGGCGGCGGCGGGGATTGAACCAGGATTCCGTCGATAGTGTCATCCTCATTGAGTTCCCGGATGACCTGCAGCACCTCTTCAGTGGTACTGGCGGCACTCATGGCGATCATCCGGGATTCAATACCGGTATCGGCACAGGCTTTGACTTTATTGCGGACATACACTGCGCTGGCCGGGTCATCACCGACAAGTACGACGGCCAGCCCCACTTTTCTGCCGGCCCGTCCGGCTAATCCGGCGGCGATGGCTGCGGTTTCCTGATTGATCTTTTGCGCGATGGATTTACCATCAATAATGTTTGCGGGCATGAGAATTATCCTCCATATATTTATTGAAACAGTTTGTCATGCAGAAAATATAACACCACTTTTCCGGGAAAACAACTCTTTATTGCGATTATCCGCAAATTTGCTTTTTTATAACGGCCGTCTGCCGGAAAAATCAATGTTTATCCTGCTGTCCGGCGATCTTCCGGCGCAGTTGATCCCAGTAATCCAGACGACGGCGGATCTCGCGTTCAAAGCCTCTTTCCACCGGATGAAAGAATACTTGCCGCTTCATCGCTTCCGGAAAGTAATTCTGCCCGGAAAATCCCTCCGGTGTATCGTGATCGTAAATATACCCCTCCCCGTAGCCCAACTCTTTCATCAGCCGGGTCGGCGCATTGAGAATATGGGACGGCGGCGTGAGTGAAGAGTATTCTCTGGCACACTTTCTGGCGGCATACCAGGCGGTTTCCACTGAATTGGATTTGGGAGCAGTACCCAGATAAACGATCAATTCGGCAATGGCCAATTCTCCTTCCGGCGAACCGAGCCGGTCATAACTTTCCCAGGCGGCGATCGCCAGCTGCAAAGCCTGCGGATCGGCCAGTCCGACATCCTCAGAAGCGAAACGGGTCAACCGGCGCAAAAGATATTTCGGGTCTTCGCCGCCCTCGATCATTCTGGCGGCCCAGTAAAGTGCGGCATCGGTATCTGAACCGCGCAGCGATTTATGCAATGCACTGATCAGATTGTAGTGTCCTTCACGGTCTTTGTCGTAAACCGGAGCGCGTTTCTGAACAACTTTAAGCAGCGTTTCCGGATTGAGGATCTCATTCATCCCGGTAAGATCGTAAACCGTTTCCAGCAAATTGATAAAGTACCGGCCGTCACCGTCAGCCAGATCGATCAGGATCTTACGCGCCTGTTCATCCACCGGCAGAGCGCGGTGCTGCAAAGTTTCGGCCCGGGCGATGAGTTTTTCCAGAGCATCCGGCGCCAGTGGTTTGAGAACAAAGACTTTGCACCTGCTTAAAAGTGCGCTGTTCAACTCAAAAGAGGGATTTTCCGTCGTGGCACCGACCAGCGTGACGGTACCGTTTTCCACATAGGGCAGAAAACCATCCTGCTGGGCACGGTTGAAACGGTGGATCTCATCGATAAAAAGCAGGGTGCCTTCGCCGTAAGTCCGGTATTTTTCAGCCTCATCAAAGGCCTTGCGTAAATCTGCCACCCCGGAAAAAACTGCCGAAAGAGCCACAAAACGCATACTGGTGACATTGGCCAGAATCCGGGCCAGAGTGGTTTGTCCGCATCCCGGCGGTCCCCAGAGAATGAAACTGGACAACTTGCCGGCATCGATCATCCGCCGCAGGGGTGCGCCCTCGCCCAACAGCTCATCCTGACCGACAATATCGCTGATGGCAGACGGACGCATCCGGTCAGCCAGCGGCCGGGAAAGGGATTCTCCGAAAAGTGATTGCTGGGAACTCATTTTTCTGTTTCGCTCCAGCTGGAATAAGGTTTTCTGCTCAAGGCCCGGTTGGTGTAACGGCTGTCGGCGGAAATTTCCTCCCCCAACCATGCCGGACGGTCAAAAGAGGTATCTTCAGACGGCAATTCGATTTCAGCGGTAAACAGCGGGGCATTGGCCTTTTCATATTCGTCGATCTCCCAGACCAGACCGTTTCCGGCGGGAACGATATAACGCTTTTTTTCCACCGGCGGATCGAGAACCAAGGCCGCGAACATCTCTTCGGCATCTGCGGCAGGAATGGGGTATTCAAACTCCAGACGGCTGAAATTTTCCGCTTTACCCTTGATTGCCAGCATCGCTTTACCATCCTGCATCCGGACCCGGACAGTGGTCCCGGAAGCCGTGAGATAAGCCTGAGAAATCGCTTTGACCGCAACAGCTTGCGGCCGCCACGAGTCATCTTTGACCAGAAATTTACGTTCGATCTCCAGTGCCATGATCAAATATCATCCGGGTCAAAAAGCATAGCAGTCTCATCACAACAGTGCCGTTTGGCACACTTGGAACAATCGCTCCAGATCTTCTCCGGAAAGAGCGACTTCGGCACTTCCCGGAAACCGGCTTTGCGGAAAAATTCCACCTGCAGTGTCAGGGCGAAAAGCCGCCACCCTTTCCGGGTATTTTTCAGTTTATCGATGATCGCCCCGGTCATGGCGCGGCCGATACCCCGCCCCTGCCACTGCGGAGTTACGGCCAATGAACGGATCTCCAGCAGATCGTTTCCGAAATCCCGTACCGCCACACAGCCGCACAATTCGCCTTCACAGATCGCAACAGTGAAATTTTTGATGAAAAAAGAGATATCCTCCCGGGAACGCGGCAGCACGATCCCCTGCGGAGCATAAGTTTCCAGGAGCTTAAAGATGCTCTCGACATCTTCAGGTACAGCATCCCGGACAGTCAGAAGTTTTTTCACGGTCACTCTCCGGAAATCTCTCCGGCCGCCGGAGCAACCTCTTCAAAGCATCCGAAAGCCCGGAATTTCTCATAACGTCCGGCCTTAATCTGCTCACCGGAAAGCGCGGATAATTCATCAAGCTGCTCTGCCAGCACCTTACCCAGCATGGCAGCGGCGGCCTCATGGTCGCGGTGCGCTCCGCCCTCCGGTTCCGGAATGATGGCATCAGCGATACCGAGTTCCTTGAGTTTGGCCGCAGTCAGCTGCAGTGCATCGGCAGCTTTGGGAGCGAACTTCCGGTCTTTCCACAAAATAGCGGCGCATCCCTCGGGGGTGATGACCGAATAATAGGCATTTTCCATAATCAGTATCCGGTTGCCGACACCGATACCGATGGCCCCGCCGGAACCGCCTTCACCGATGATGATGGAGATCACCGGCACGGTCAGATTGAACATCTCCCGCAAATTCACTGCGATCGCTTCAGCGATATGACGCTCTTCACTGCCAATCCCCGGATATGCTCCCGGAGTGTCGATAAAAGTGATTACCGGAATCCCGGCCTGATTGGCCAGACGCATCAACCGCAAAGCCTTGCGGTATCCCTCCGGCTGCGGCCAGCCGAAATTGCGGAACACGTTTTCTTTCATATCCCGCCCCTTCTGAGTACCGATGATCATTACTTTGCGTCCGTTGAATGTCGCCGGGCCGCCGACAATGGCTTTGTCATCACTGTAACGGCGGTCGCCGGACAATTCCATGAAGTCCGGACAGAGGTATTTGATATAGTCCATCGTATACGGCCGGGCCGGATGACGGGATATCTGAACTTTCTGCCAGGGGGTGAGATTGGAATAGATATCATGGATGGTTTTGTCGAGTTTCTCTTTCAACGCGGCAGTTTCCGCAGAAACGTCAATACCGCTTGCGGCGGAAAACTTCTGCAATTCTTCGATCTTTTTCCGGAGTTCCATCATCGGAGCTTCAAAATCGAGCATGATTTCAGACATAAGAAAAACTTTCTGTTATTTTAGTTTCACTCAACGATCCTTACCGGAGAACCTTCCGGTATCAGACAGTAAAGCAGTGAGATATCTTCGTTATTCAACTGGACAGCACCGCCGCGCAGGGAATTTTCCGCTGCGGCCGGGTCTCCGCTGCCGTGAATCGGCAAATGGAGTATCGGTGAAGCAGGCTTGCTTCTGCCGGCCAGCGTGATCAGAAAATCACCGTAGGGATTTCCGTCGCTGCCGTTGGGGAAAACCCGCCCGTGTGCATCGCGGAAAACCGGTTTGGCGATCCGGCTGCAGATCACCAGATCATCCCGCCTGACCCCGGCTGAAGCGATCCGGCAGGAGAAAACCAGAAACGGAACCGGAGAACCATTGATCACCCGGTCGATCTGCAAAGTGCCGTTGCGCCGGGAGATCGTCACCTGCCAGGAATCAGCATGGATAAAGTAAAGTTTCTGACCGATCCGGATCGTGTCCGGATTGTCTATACCGTTGAATTTGCGGGCAAAGTGGCGGGTATTGTGATATTTGCCGGTGAGCAATCCGAGTGTGTCACCGCCCTGAACCGTGTGAGCGACCGTATATTTGCCCTGCTTCCACGAACCATCCTCCAGAGCCTGCCGGAACATTTTGGTATGGACAGCCAGTTCCGGCTGCGGCGGATCATATTTGGCATCGCCTCCGGCGGTACTGTGGCTGCCGGGGTCTGATCCATCCGGCTGTTTTGCGCCGTCATCCGCCGGGATCTGACTGCCGGAATCGCTGTTTGCGGTATTGCTGCCGGCATCTGTCACCGGCTCATTTCCGGAACTGTCCTCTTTATTCTCTTCCCGGACCGGAAGATCACCGGTGCGCTCTTCCCGGCTGCCAGCGGCCGTTTTGTTTTCCGGAACCGCAATTTCCTGATCCCGGTCCGGCAGCAAAGCGCAGATTACCGCCGCAGTAATGGCAGCGACGACACAGAAAAGCACCGTCAGGCGTATAACTTTGCCCCGGCGGTGACGCGGCCGTTTGACTTCGCGCTCGACTTCAAAATTGAATCGCGGCATATATCGTTTTCCCAAAGAGTTTCCGTTTCAGGCAGTTCCACTGCCTTTGCATCTCATATAATATATTGCCGGAGTGCGATTTTTTCAAGGGGCTTATTGGTATTCCTGAAGTTTTGATGTTATATTATATAAAAGACACAAGGCCCCGGACCGGGCCGGTTGAGCAGACAAGTGCGGTGCATCCGGGATAATGATTGGAGAAAAATATGAGTCTGATATTGAGTATTGAGAGCAGCTGCGATGAAACAGCGGCAGCAGTGGTGGAATCCGGTTCCCGCGTTCTGTCCAGTGTGGTTGCTTCCCAGATCGCCAAACATGCTCCGCACGGCGGAGTGGTTCCGGAACTGGCGGCCCGGGAACACCTTAAAGCGGTGATCCCCGTCACAGAAGGAGCATTGAAAGAGGCCGGTGTCACCATGAAAGATATCAGTGCCGTAGCAGTTACCCAGGGACCGGGACTGATCCCGGCCCTGCTGGTCGGCATGAATTTCGCCAAAGGCATCGCTCAAGCGAATAATCTGCCATTGATCGGCGTAAATCACTTTCTTGCCCACATTTACGGAGCATTTCTCGATGGCGGAGAAGCTCTGCTGAAAGAGAAATCCACCTATCCGATCCTGGCTCTGGTAGTTTCCGGCGGACACACGTCACTGCTGCTTATCAGTGAAGACGGTTCGGCGCGGCAGCTGGGCTGCACGATCGATGATGCCGCCGGAGAAGCTCTGGACAAGGGCGCAAAACTGCTGGGCTTGGGTTATCCCGGCGGACCGGTGATGCAGAAAACCGCCGAAACCGGCGATCCGGAAAAATTCGACTTCCCCCGGCCGCTGACCGGAGGAGCCGGACGGGCACTGGCCCCGGAAAATCTGTACAATTTCAGTTTCAGCGGCATCAAAACTGCTCTGCTCTACCATGTCCGCAAGTCACGGCAGGCCGGAATTTGCGATGAGCAGTGGCTGCACGATACTGCCGCCGGATTCCAGCGGGCAGTGGTGGATGTACTGGTCAAAAAGAGCTTGAGCGTACTGAAAAACTTTCCGGTCAAAACAGTTGTGGTTGCCGGTGGGGTCGCCTGCAACGCCGAATTGCGCCGGATGATGGCTGAACGGCTGGGACGCCGGGTAGATTTGCGGATCGCCCCGCCCAAATACTGCACCGACAATGCGGCAATGGTCGGCGGGATCGCCTGGCACTCATTTAAAAAGGGAGATTTTTCGCCCCTGAATATCGACTCTTTTGCCCGGCTGCCCCAAATTGTCAATGTGCCATTCGTGGATTGATATATCAGGATAGTCTTCCGGGGAAGAGAGTATCGAAATCAAACTCTTTCTGCAAAATTTCCAGACACTCTTTTTCCCGGCGGCGCATCCGGCGGCGCGGACCCGGTGAAAGATCATCTTCTCCGGCACTGTGCAGCAGACCGTGAACGATATATAACGCCATTTCCCAGGCATATCCTCCGGGACGTTTGCTGCCTTCGCGCAAAGCTGCATCCGGATTGATGATCAATTCGATCATGGTATCATTTTCCAGATACTCCTCTGTCCCGTCAAAGTAGGAAAAGGTGATGACGTCGGTAGTTCCCTCATGTCCGACCAGTTCCGCATTATACGCGGCCATGCTCCGGTCATTGACAAAAAGCAGATTCAAATCCCATTGCGGTATTACCGGCAATCCGGCAGCGACGGCAGCGGCGTGACAGAATCGGCGCAAATCACTCTTTTTCGGCGGCGGCATCCGGCGGTTCTGCCACCGGCAATGCAGTTGTATCATCGGTACTCTCCTTTTTATAAGCGATCCGGCCGTGATTGAAACTTATCAGATCGGTAATGAAACACTCCCTTATAACATCCAGTTCATGGGTGGTCAGACTGGAATTACGCAGCTGACCGCCGCGTATCCGGCCGATGAATATCTCATTGACCAGCGATTCCAGTTTGGCCGGTGACGGCTTATTCAGTGAACGGCTGGCCGCTTCGCAGGCATCTGCCAGCGAAATGATGGTCAACTCCTTGCCCACCGGCGGTTCGCCGTCATAACGGAACTGCGACTCCAGAACCGGCAAACTTTCACCATGACTCTGCTCCAATGCCCGGTGGTAGAAAAATGAGATCAGATCATCGCCGTGATGCGTGGCTATCGCTTCACGCACAAAACTGCACAACCGGTATTCCCGGGCGAGGTTGAGCCCCTCTTTCACATGTCCCCGGATGATACCGCAGCTGCGTTGCGGCGGCATATTCAGATACTCTTTGGGACTGTCCACATTATTTTCCACAAAATACTGGGGCATGGACAATTTACCGATATCATGGAAAAGTGCGCCTGCTTTGGCCCGGGCGGGGTTGGCCCGGATAGCTCTGGCAGCATCTTCGGCCAGAGTGGCGACTGTCATGGAGTGGAACATGGTTCCCGGAGCTTCCCGCTTCAACTTTTCCAGAAGCGGATGGTTGTAATCGCTCAACACCATCAGCGACATGGTGGTATCCACATTGAACAGCAGTTCAAACACAAATACCGCCAGCAGTGCAGCGATCGCACCGGTAAAAGCATTTCCGGCAATCAGCAGCAGAATGAGTTTCAACATCCGGTGGTCGCTGTGCAAAGAGTATATCGCATCGAAATTGACCACTGCCGTCAATGCCGCACCACAGAAAAACACCCGGATGAAAAAACTGCGGTAATTGCTCACATCCCGGATAAAAAGTGTGATCAGAGCTGAAATGGCAAACCAGCGCAGAACCAATTCAAATGAACGGTCAGGCAAAATCATCAGTGCAGAAACTGAAGCGATCAGAAATCCGGCAAAAAGCGCAGTCCGGTTGCCCAGCAGAATCGACAGCAGAGCCGCCCCGAAGGGCATCGGGATCATAAAAAGCATCAATTCATAATCCGGCAATATCCCTTTGCGGAAAAAGTAAAAGAAAAGCTGTATCGCTCCGAAATTCGCCAGCAGTGCCAGAATTACTGCAAATCCGGCAATGGTGAAACGGCGCGGTGTCTGGAATATCTGCGGATATACCCGGTAAAGGAAAAAGAGCGAAGTCAGCAACAGAATAAAACTCAGTACCAGCTGATTACCCAACAGAGCCAGACCGTACCCCCGGGGCAGAGAGAGCTTTTCTGCCTCGAACATATCGACCGTCTCCCGGGTGATAAGCTGATTGCGTTCGATAAGCAATTCTCCCCGCCGTCTGGTTTTGATTACCGGAGCAACACCTTCGGCGGCGATCCGGGCGGCTTCATCACTGGCTTCCCGGTCAAAGCGGAGATTTCCCCGGGCGAGGAGTTTGACCAAAGCGGTGGAAAACTCTTTTTCCGGTCCGGCAGACAGATGGAGCATACCGGTCAATTCGGCGGCACATTCTGCCGCTGACGGCGGCCGGAGGGTATAGGAGATCTCCTCCGGGGAGAGGATCCGGACATCCTGATTTACCGGGATCTTATCATCATTGCCGGCGATCCCGTGATGCAGGATATCGGAGATCCGCTGTTCCAGGGCAGATTGTTTCTTTTCCAGTTCCGGCAGGATCAGCGACAGGCCGTGCATCTCCATTGCCAGATGTTCACCGGTGGAATTGCCGGGAACGAATTGCGGATTTTTCCGGTTGCGAAGTGTGGCAAAAAAGGTGGAACACTCCTGCCGGATATTTTGAGTTGCCCCCGGATCGATCCGGTAAACCGGCAGTCTGGAACTGCGGGCCTCTTCCTGCTTCTGCCGGGTAGCAGCGGTATCAATATAGGAAAATCCGCTTCTGGCCCAGACCGAAAACGGCGCATGCTGACCATCGACCCAGACCGTCAAATCGCGCTGACGGTTTTCCGAAAGCAGCAGCAATACCGAAGCAACGGCCCAGATCAATACGGTAACCAGAATAAAAGGTACCGGTGACGCTGCCAGACTCTCCTCAATATATTCCCGGTCAAGCAGAGGTTTTTCAGCCACTCCGGCACGGCGGATAAAAGGAATTCTGTTTCGCCAGCTCATTATTCGTTACTCTCCTGATTATAAGCGGTTATGATCTTCTCCAGCAGCCAGTGACGCACTACATCCCCGGCCGTGAAGTTGATAAAAGCGATCTCTTTTACCGGCTGCAAAGTGTGCAGAGCCCGGGCCAGACCGGACTTTTCATTTGCTCCCAGATCGGATTGAGTGGGATCTCCGGTGATCACACAGCGCGAACCGAAACCCAACCGGGTGAGAAACATCAGCATCTGTTCGACGGTGGTATTCTGCGCCTCATCAAGAATGATGAAAGCGTTATTCAATGTTCTGCCCCGCATGAAAGCCAGCGGAGCTACTTCAATTATATTCCGGGCAATCAGACCGGCAGCCTCCTCCTGCGGCATCATATCAAAAAGAGCATCGTACAGCGGCCGCAGATAAGGAGAAACTTTATCCTCCAGCGAACCGGGCAGAAAACCGAGCTTTTCTCCGGATTCCCGGGCCGGACGGGTAAGAATGATCCGGGAAACTTCGCCTTTAAGGAACAAATTGACCGCCATTGCCATTGCCAGATAGGTTTTACCGGTTCCGGCCGGTCCGATACCGAAGACCACCTCGTGCTTCCGGATGGCTTCCAGATATTTTTTCTGAGTAAGTGACCGGGGCAAGATCTCCCGCTTGCCCGGTCCGACAGTAACCCGGCAATCCCAAAGGGCAGTTACCGGTTCGCGGTTTTTCCGGCGCAGAACAGCCTCCACATCGTGCCGGTCCAACTCCTTGCCGCGCAGTACAAAAAGAGTCTGCAACTCCGACAAAGCCGCTTTGGCCCCGTTCAAATTATCTTTTTCACCGGTCAATTCCACCCAGTTTTCCCGGGCAACAGCGGCGATATCGAAAATCTGCCGGAATTTTTCAAGCAAACGGACTTCATCCCCTGTGCCGACGGCACGCAGAGAGAAGCCCGGTTCAAAATAAAAACGCTCGGTTTCAGCCATGAAATGCGCTTTTCAAAGTTTGGGAACGATCAGTTTCATCCCCGGACGCAGGGTGTGGGGATCTTTAAGAATATCACTGTTGGCCTTGAAAATAACATCGCTGAAACGGGCATTGCCGTAGGATTTCTGCGCGATCGAACCGAGAGTATCTCCGGCTTTGACCTCGTAAACACTGCTGTTGGTCGGATCAGGCGGAACCGCTTTGCCTTCATCAGCGGCAGGTTCAGCGGGTTTTTCTGCCGGAGTTTCTGCAGCGGCAGGTTCAGCAGGTTTTTCTGCCGGAGTTTCCACAGCGGCAGGCTCAGCGGGTTTTTCCGCCGGAGTTTCCACTACTTCCGGTTTGACCTCTTCACCGTTATCCTGCGAAACGGCACTGTCCATCGGCCGAGGAGTATTGATCACTGCGGAAGTACGTCCCTCCGTATGCCCCTTGACCGACCGGGATGTTTTCGGCGGCGGATTGTAATTGGGATAACTTTCACGGATGATTGCCTGCCATGCCGCCTCTTCCTGACTCAACGGCGATGAAGCAATCCGGGTGTGACGGCAACCGGCAGCACAGAATACCAAAGTCGCACCGGTAATTGCCAGAATCAGATGTTTTGTCATGATCTTTCCTCCAGATTTGTTTGATTTCCAAATAATTATGCTTCAAATTTTTTGAAAAGCATCGTCCCGTTGTGACCGCCGAATCCCAAATTGCAGTTCATCGCATAACGGACATCGCGTTTGCGGGCCGTATTGGGCGTGATATCCAAATCACATTCCGGATCGGGGTTTTCATAATTGATTGTCGGCGGGATGATCCCGTCTTCAATACTCTTTATACAGGCAATACACTCCAGACCGCCGGCAGCTCCCAAGCCGTGTCCGGTGGTTCCTTTGGTACTGCTGACGGCAACTTTGCTGACCGCATCGCCCAAAGCCGCCTTGATCGCCAGAGTTTCATACTTGTCGTTGAGCGAAGTACTCGTACCGTGAGCATTGATGTAATCCAACTCTTCCGGCGCAATTCCGGCGTGACGCAGAGCCATCTGAATGGCCCGGGCGCAGCCGTTGCCGTCCGGAGCAGGACTGGTGATATGATAAGCATCGGCAGTGGCACCGTAACCGACAACTTCAGCAAAGATCGGCGCACCCCGGCGGACAGCATGACCCAACTCCTCAAGCACCAGCACCCCGGCACCCTCGGACATGACAAATCCGTCACGGTCACGGTCAAAAGGACGGCTGGCGTGAAGCGGATCATCGTTGCGGGTACTCAAAGCTTTCAATGCACAGAAACCGGCCAGACCCAACGGCACGATACTGGCTTCAGCACCACCGGCAACCATCATATCCGCATCATCATGCTTGATCGTCCAGAATGCTTCACCGATAGAGTGACATCCGGTAGCACAGGCAGTCACCAGCCCCAGATTCGGTCCCCGCAAGTCATAACGCATGGCAACCGCCCCGGCAGCCATGTCGCTGATCATCATAGGAATAAGGAAAGGAGAAACCCGGTCCGGCCCCTTTTCCAAAAGCACCTGACACTCTTTGCCCATCGTCGCCAGACCGCCGACACCGCTGGAAACCATACAGCCGAAACGGTCGCCGTCAATACGCTTGTCTCCGGGATTGGAGTTCAGACCGGCGCGCTGCAATGCTTCAAAAGTAGCGATGATCGCATACTGGGTGAAAAGATCCATCCTGCGTGCTTCTTTGGGAGAGATGAAGTTGCTGACATCCAGATTTTTGATCTCTCCGGCAATATGAGTCCGGTAAGCACTGGTATCGAACCGGGTAATGTGCCCGATACCGCATTTGCCGTTGACCAGAGCATCCCAGAATGTCGGCACATCGTTGCCGACACATGACAAAACCCCGTATCCGGTGACCACTACTCTGCGTTCATTCATATTCATTATGCCTCAATGCGTTGATTTCGTTGATCCTGATTATTCCGCGCTCTTTTTCTGCATTTTACTCTGTCAGACCGGCCTTACGCGAAGCATTTTCCGGTAAATAAGAGGAAAGGGCCACCAATCATCACTGACCAGCGACCCCATTCGTGAAACTGTTTACGTATCAGACGTAATCAGTTCGCTTTGCTCTCGACGTAAGCGATAGCGTCGCCGACGGTGGTCAGCTTCTCCGCTTCTTCGTCCGGAATGTCAGCACCGAAGGCCTCTTCCAGAGCCATGACCAGCTCGACCTGATCGAGAGAGTCGGCACCGAGGTCCTCGACGAATTTGGCTTCCGGGGTGACCTGATCTTCAGCAACACCCAACTGTTCGACGACGATACTTTTTACTTTATCAGCGATTTCGGACATCTTTTTTTCCCTTTCCTAAAGTTGGTTTTAGAGTCCCAGTTTCTTCAATTTCAGCATACATCTGAATAATGCACCTGTTATAATATCGCTTCTTAATGGCAAAAAGTCAAGTCTTTTTCCGCAAAAAGCCGTATTTTTATTCCTTTTTATCATATTTTTTTCTGATTTCGGAACAATATTTTGCTTCCTGTGCGGCAACACAGACTTGAAAAAAGTGCGGCGGCGGGGTATCTTATAACATAGTTCAAAACCTCCCGCCATGCGGGAAAAAAGTGAGTATACGGAATGATGAAAAAGATATTACTGTTGATCGTAGTGCTGTCTGCGGCCGCTGTTTTTGCGGTGCTTCCCGGCGACCGTCCCGGCGAAAGCCGCAGCCGGCTGGAATTTCTGAATTGTTCTCCCATGCCGCTGGGCAGACTGGATAAGGAAAAACACTCCGGCATCCCCGGATTGCGGGCGTTGGTATTCATGTACACCCGCGCCGAAAGCAGTGACCGTCTGGTGACTCTGCTGGAAAACTTCCGGCGGCAGAACCATGACAAACTGCTGATAACCCTGATAACGCCGGACACGCTCTCCGATGCCGGAGAGTTCCGTCAGCGTCACCGGGATGTCCGACTGCGGATGGCGGTGGATGTGGAGAGAAAACTCACCCCGGAATATATGCATCAGAGTGCCATGATCTTTCCGATGGCGTTTTTGATGGATGACAGCGGCATGATACTGTGGCGGGGAGAAGCGGTCGATCTGCCTGAAGCGGTCGAAGCACAACTGGCCGGGAAACTTGATCTGGCCAAACAGAAAAAACTTGATCCGATGATCTTTGAAATGCAGCGGTACATGCGTGACGGCAACTTATTCAAAGTACGCGATCAGGCCGGCAAGATCCTGCAGCTGGCTCCGGAAAACGGTGCGGCTCTGCGAATGGCGGTCTTTGCTTCTGAAAGTCTCGGACAAATTTCCCATGCCTGGCAGGAGGTGAATGGAGCGTTGAATAAGGTTCCGCAGATCGCCAGACTGCACTTCGCGGCACTGGATATGGTCAGACGTCACCGGCAGCTGCGGGGGGAACTGGATAAGGTCATTGCCCGATTCGACCGGCAGCCGTTCTCTCCGGAAGTGCGCTGCGCTTTCATCGAAAACCTGCTGACCGGATTCCCCTTTGATGCCGGAGCAGTGCTGTGGGCGGAGAAAATATTGGCCGCCACCCCGATGGCATTGAATGCCATGCCGGAGCAGTTGGGGATAATATTGATGGTGCGTTCCCGTCTGCGTTACGCTTTCGGAGATTTGAAATCAGCCGGTGCCGATGCTGATGAAGCGGTACAATACTTCAAAAGTGCCGGAGTGGAAAACAGCCGGAAACAGGCTGAAGCGCAGGCGGCATTTTACCGGACTTTGCTGAAACACCTTGAACAAAACAACTGAAAGAGATGCCGTGTGCCATACACCTTATCGCGGCGAAGGTGGTGAGTTGTGAAGTCAGATACACACTCCGTAGATGAATTTTAAGGGGCAGATCCATACGGTGGATGCAATGCAAAGAAATGTCGCAGGTAAATCAGGGCAGCGGGGCGGGAGTGTACAAATCGTACTCGACCACCATGATTTGCCGGGAAATTGCCCGCAGCGCGCCACCGACGGAAAAGCTTTCATAACATAAATTAAGTAAGTAACGATATAAAAAAATGAATCAGTCAGACAATATAACCGCTTTTGCCAGCGCGATCGGTGGAGCCGTCACTGTGATCCGCCTTTCCGGTCCGCAAGTACTGGAAATCGCCAATCAGGTTTGGCACGGCAGAAAAAGTTTGAGTGCCGCCGATGTCCGTAAAATGCTGTTGGGAACTGCCGCCGGAGATCAGGTGCTGGCAGTCTACATGAAAGCTCCTCACAGCTATACAGGGGATGATGTCGTCGAATTGCAGTGTCACGGCGGAGCAGCGACCGCCAATGCCGTAATGAAAGAACTGCTGGCCGCCGGATGCCGTCTGGCCGAACCCGGAGAATTCACCTGCCGGGCCTTTCTCAATGGCAAACTTGACCTGCTTCAGGCTGAAGCAGTGGCGGATATCATCTCTTCATCCGGGACGGCAGCACTGCATCTGGCACAAAAGCAGCTGGCCGGAAGTTTGAGCAGTAAAATCGATGAACTCTATGATCTGATCATCACTCTGCGCTCGGAGTGTGAATCACGTCTGGATTTCCCGGATGAAGAACTGGACTTCGATGAGAGTGTTCCCGAACAATTGGATACGGTCGGAAAAAGCATTGAAAAACTGCTGGCAAGTGCTTCGGCAGGAGCGATCATCCGGGATGGGGTACCGGTGGTGCTGGCCGGCAGACCCAATGCCGGTAAGTCCAGTTTGCTCAATGCGATCGTCGGTTTTGACCGGGCGATAGTCAGTGCCATTGCCGGAACGACCCGCGATACGGTGGAATCCGAAGCGGTGATCCGGGGGATCGGAGTAAAATTGACCGATACCGCCGGTTTGCGTGACAGTGATGATCCGGTGGAAAAGATGGGCATAGAACGATCTTTGAATACCATTCGAGCCGGGGCTGTCACCTTCTGGCTGCTGGATGCTTCAGCTGAAGATCCGGAAGCCGAAGCAGCCGCGATCGACCGCAATGCCCCCGGTCTGATCGCCGTCTGGAACAAGTACGATCTGGCTGGTTCCCGGCAGCTGCCGGAAACCGGAGTGCCGACCGTAAAAATTTCCGCCTTGACCGGCGAAAATCTCTCTGCGCTTTTCGATGCTTTTGAAAAAGAAGTTTTCGGCAGCCAACTTCCAGCCATGCCGGAGTTGGCAATCAATGCCCGGAGCGCGGATCTGCTGGCAAAATCCGCAGAACATCTGGCACACGCCGCCGGATTTTTTGCCGGGGGGGATTACGAATTGGCCGCTGCCGAACTGGCAGAAGCATCAGTCAAAATCGGTGAGATCACCGGACGCAGTGTCGCGCCGGATATCCTGGATAAAATTTTTCACAAATTCTGTATCGGCAAATAAGCGGCACTTCAGGAATCCATGTGCTGATTGTAAAATGTTCCGGGATTTTTCCGGAAATTGCCGGGGGTAATACCGGTAAGATCATGAAATTTTTTGGAAAAATAGTTTCCGTCATTGAATCCGCAGAGAAAAGCGATTTCTGAAATATTCAACTGACTGTTGCACAGCAGATTCGATGCTTTGCTCAACCGCAGCTGGATTATGTATTCCCCCGGAGTGCAGCCGGCGGACCGGGCAAAAAAACGGTACAGATTCCGCACCGAACAGCGGGCATAAGCGGCGATATCCCGGACTCCGATCTGTTGGGTATAGTGTTCATGGATATACTTTATCGCCCGGGAGAAAGCCCCGTTGTCCGCCACCGCCTGATCCACTGCATAACTGCAGCGGCAGAGAAACAGCAGCAACTGCATGAAACAAGTCATCGTGGCAAAAACATGCCCGGTATACAGCGAATCCGTTTCCTGAGCCATATTATCCAATATCATTCCGACCTTTTGCAGATCACCGGATTTCAAATGGAGTACCGGTTCGGCGGCAGAGAATTCCTTTCCGGAGTACGGCGGTTCCGGGAAGAGCTTTCTGAAAAGCTGATATCGGTGGATATCCAGTCGCGGCATGATGAGCCTTTTGACATCGTACAGCACGTTGAAAAGTTCCAGAGATGACATATCGTGTTCATAAGCATGGACCGCACCGGGATGGATCAGCAGGACATCTCCGGCCCGGAACGGTGCCCGGCGGTCATTGCAGATATGTACGCCTTCACCATTCAGGATGAAGACCAATTCGGAAAAGACATGTTCATGCCACTGTCTTACCGGGTGCTGGCCGCCGGAAAAGTGATTCACCGCCACCGGGAAAAGGTGAAAATCGTTAATGTAGGCAAAGCATGGTATCATAATCCATCCTCATTTTTGTAACTTATCCATTCCGTCCTGACTAAAATAGTACGGTAATCAAAGGTTTTCAATCCTCGACACCGCATTTTGGCAAAATAATCAAGAAATTTGGCATAAAAGCAGAGGTTGAAAAAAATTTTTTGTGGTATAATTAATAAGCGACATAATTTTAACAGCGGAGAAAATCTATATGAAAAAATGGATGCGGCCGACGGGGGAAACAGCCGGACAGGCGGCGATGCTGCGCAACAGGATGTGCGCCGCAGGTAACGTCAAGTTTAAATTTCAATACAGTGCTGACCGGTTTTGTTCCGTATTCATTGATGGCGATTTGATTTCGCACGGTCCGGAACTCGGCGCACCGGAACACTGGTATTACCAGACAGTAGAATGTGATCTTGCCCCCGGAGAACATATTATCGATGTGCGTTTGTGCATATTCGATCAGAAACACGCTCCATTCCGCAGTGTCAGCAAAACTCCGGGATTTTACTTTGAAAATCTTTCGGATGTGCAGCTGGGGCGGTGGCAATATATTTCACTTGACGGGGAATTCAAACGTTCCTCCTGGGATTGGGGCGGAGTACCCAAAATCACCGCATCACTGCCGGAGATCCCGGATGCAGCAAAATGGCAGGATGTGGAATATTTCGATGATGACCGCGAATTGTACGCTCCGGATCTGCCGGCTTGTCTGCAGGGAGAGATAAATTCTTTCACGCGGCAGGATAAACCGGGTCGGACGATCATCTGTTTTGACGGCTATGAGTGCTTCATCGGTGTGTACCGCTTCCGGGGCAGAGGAAAGGTGAAAATAAGTCACGCAGAAACCCCTTATCTGGATGAACGCTGCTACATGTACTATCTCAAAGGCAACAAGGGTGAACGTGACGGAAAAGTTTTCCACTGCGACCCCAACTGCTTTGATATCGACGGCGAAGTGCAGTGGAGCGATTACACCTGGATCAGCGGAAGATATGTGATAATTGAATACGACGGCAGTGTGGAAATCAGCGGGTTGTCTTTCCGCAAATGGGGTTATCCGCTGGCTGAACCGGACTACCGGGAAGCTGACGGAGAGTACCGGAAACTGCTGAAAAAATCGTTTGTGACGCTGCAGAATTGTTCGCATGACATCTATCTGGATTGTCCTTATTTTGACCAGTTGATGTATTCCGGAGACAGTCTGACGGAGATGGTGGCAACCATTGCGGTGGACCCGGAATGCCGTTTGCCGGAGAAAATGCTCCGCTTTTTTGCCATGTCGCAGAATCCGGACGGTTCGATCGTGGCGCGTTATCCCTGCAGCGACCCCGAACTCAATGGCGGTATCCCCTCGTATACGGCCTACTTTCTGCTCTCGTACTACTACTTTGCCTGTTGGAAAAACAACCGGGAACTGGTGAATGAATTACTGCCGGCAGCGGAAAAGGCGGCGCAATATATCATTTCCGGGATCGATAAAGATGGTTTGTGGCAGCCGGGCAGATGGATGCTGCTGGATTGGGTGAGCTGCTGGCATGACGGCATTCCGACGGGGAACAGATGCAATGAGTGCAATTCAGAGATGAATCTGCTGGCGGCTCTGGCCTTGCAGAAACTGTCGGAAGTGGAGAAATTTGCCGGTAAAGCGGAATATGCCGGAACTCTGGAAAAGTATGCCAGAATATTGACGGAGAGTGCATACCGTCACTTTTTCAATGAAAAACGGGGCATGCTTGCCAACGATCTTGAAAAGAAATTCTATGCTGAACACAGTCAGGTTCTGGCACTGCTGCTGCAGAGAGATGAGAGAATAATCCATGCGCTGCATTGTGAGGAACTGCCCTCCTGCGGGGCCCTTTTCAGCTTTTTCTATCTGGAAGCGTGTTATATTCAGGACTTGCCGGAATTGTTCACGCGCAAGATCCGGGAGTGGATGGAAAGAGCTTCACACGGCTTGAAGACTCTGCCGGAAGAGTTCGGCAATCCCCGTTCGGACTGTCACGGCTGGGGAGCGCATCTGCTCTACCATCACTATGCTTCGGTGCTGGGAATGCGCCCGGACGGCCCCGGAGAAAAAATTTGCCAACACCGCAAGTTGAAGTTAGGAAATTTATAAATTTTCATATCACAAACAAGAAAGGAGATCCATATGAGAAAAGTAATCCAATGTGTGATTTCTGTCCTGCTGTCCGGCATATTATGCCCGCTGTCCGGAGCAGTGCAGATATCAAATCGCGGCTACACCGCCACTGCCATTGTGGCTGATACCGGCAATCAGAACGGTATCGTACTGCAGAAAGGCAATGTATTCAAACTGGAAAAGCACAACCGCCGGTACATTCTTTCGCTCTTTGATGCCAAAGGAAATTGCGCCATCAAATTGGAAAGTGATGTTCCGCGCGGCAGAAGTGCCGTTGCCGTCCAGCTGGAAAGAGTCCATGAACAGGCTCAGGGACAGGATGGATACCGGGCCATACTGAATATCAACGGCAAACGGGTCGCTGATTACGAGCGTACCCCGCTGGCTCTGCCGTCATCCAATCACAACCTGACCAGCGACAGTGCATTCAAGAACAAAGTTTCCCAAATCAACGAACAGCCCAGATTGCTGACCGGCGGCGAGATCCGGCATCTCGGCGGAGTCAATCCGGACACCCGGTGGAAAAAGACCGCTTCCGGCAAATATCTGGAAACATCACAATTGATAATGGGACTCAAAACCGGTGCCGGCAAAGGTTCACCGCTGCTGGGGGTATATGATAAACTTTCCGGGCAGCTGCTGATCCCCGCCGGCGGCATGGATTGGGAACTGCAATACCGCGACAAAAACGGGATATTCCGGTATATCGACTCCTCGGCATTCAAATTTTCACCGGTAAAAATCACTGCCGCCAACCGGAAATATACCATTGATACGGTCTGGGAAAACGGCATGTTTCAGGTGAAAAACCGCTGGCAGCTGGAAAACGGCAGAATCACTCAGGAAATGTCCGTAAAAACCGTTACTCCGGAAACGATTCTGGAAAGGATCTCATTCCCGGTGCTGCGGGTCAATAAGCTTGCCGGTAAAAATTTTGCGGTGATCCCCAAATTTTCCGGAGTGGTACGCAACGATCCGACTGTCAACATGTTCCATCGCGCTCCTTACCCCGGCGGACAGGCAACCATGCAGATGACTGCGCTTTACAATGATCGCGGTGACGGAGTGTATATGGCACGGGAAGACGGTTCCGGTCAGGTCAAAGAGTTGACCTTTTCCGGCGGCAGCGGCTTTTATGATGCGGTATGGAGCGTGGCAGTACCGCGCAACTGTGCTGAAATCAAACTGCCGGGACAGGGAGTTGTGGAGCGTTACAAAGGCAACTGGTTTGAAGCCGGGCAGATCTATAAAAAATTTGTCCGGACAACTCCCTGGTGGATAGAGGAGATCCCGCGCAAAGATTCTCCGCAATGGTTTATGAATATGCCGTTGTGGCTGGTGGGGTATGATATCGATTCCATCGGCACAGTACGGACGCT
The DNA here is from genome assembly GCA_017628235.1 of Lentisphaeria bacterium. Classification (GTDB taxonomy): domain Bacteria; phylum Verrucomicrobiota; class Lentisphaeria; order Victivallales; family Victivallaceae; genus UBA1784. The sequence goes on from JAGBZM010000038.1 coordinate 31,949, forward strand.
GGAGGAAATGCGGAACTTTTATGAAGTACCCTTTGCGCTGGAAACCGGATTGCTGTACAATAAAAAGGGCAAGTGGAGATTCGGTCCGGACTTCTACTATAAAAAGAACTTTTTGAACCATCTGGATAAAATTCAGGCTCTCGGCATTCCGGTCGGACCGTATTACAATTCGCGCCTCTGTTATGCCGGAGAAACCGCCGATGAGGAAAACGATTACTCCAAAACCGGCAAACTTTATGCGGTAAAAGATGAATACGGCCGGGAACGTCAGGAAAATTACGGCCGTACCGGACTGCATTCAGTAATGTGTCCGGCAAGCAGTCAGTGGCAACAGCAATTGTATGATAATATTGCAAGGCTGGCGGCCGGAAAAGTGGACTTTATTTATCACGATCAACTGCCCTGCGGCCGCGGCTTTCCCTGCTTCGATACCACGCATAACCATCTGGTCAATGATCCGGAAGGGTGGTTGAAAAAAGGTCATTGGATAACCTACGGCCGGATCATGGATGAACTGCGGAAAAAATATCCGCAACTGGCCCATACCGGCGAAGATGCTGCAGAAACTTATCTGCGTTGTCTGGACGGTTTCATGGTCTGGCGGTTCGGCCAGCCCGGTCATGTACCGCTTTTTCAGTCGGTTTACGCTCCGCGCATCCAGTTTGTCGGGCGCGGCGGTGACAGCCATACGGTTCCCGGCACCTATGAATCATTTTTCCCGAAATTCGGTGAACAATTGGTATTCAATGAGCAAATCGGCTGGCTGGCAGTTCAGGACATCCCGTATCCCTCCCCCCGCCGGAACTACATCAAAAAGCTCGCGCATCTGCGGCTGGCGGCAGTAAATTTCCTCAACAGCGCGGAAATGCTTGCACCGTTGAAGTTCCGTACTCCTCCGGAAACCTTGCGCTGCCGCTGGGGCGTTTCCGAACTGGAAAATGTCACCAGTGACAAGATCCTGCACGGTGCCTGGCAGCATACCGACGGCCGGGTGATAATCATTTTTCTCAATACTGTCAATGAGAAACAGAGTGTCTCTCCGCTGATCGCTTTCAACTTCAAAAACGTGACAATCTGCCGGGAAAGCGGCAGAAAAATTGAGAAGTTCACCGGCAAAACTCCGGAAAAAGTGGAATTGCAGCCCTACGGTGCTGAATTCTGGATATTCGATGCCCATGAAAATGATACCGATGTCCGGAATTTAACTGAATCACTGAAAAAAACTGCCGGTATCATGGCCGGAGACCGGGGACCGATGATCCAGCAGCGGCAGGACTTCAGCAAATACCAAATGCGCGGAGCCGTAAAAGAACCGATGTACGCCAAATATGCCCAGTGGATGATTTTCGCCTACCGCGCCACCGGCAAAAATCTTGAACACGATCCGGGCAGCCGCTTTACTCACTGGAACCGCAACTGGATCGCCGCACAGGATGGAGCCGTGATCAGTTACGGCGGAGCTTTCATCGGTAAAGATCCGGACTATCTGGAAATTGAATTGGCTACCGATCAGAAAAATGTAAAAGTCCAATTCTGCGATATCGGCCACGACCGGGCAGATGTGGTTCTGGCCGAAATCAACCCGGAACCCGGAGAGTGGTTTGAATTCAAAAAGTACCGGGTGAAATGGCGCAAGACCTATGAGCGTCCATGGATCGTGATCAGAGTAAAAGGCGGTGCATGCAATATCGGTGCATGGCAATCGTTTGAAAAAAAATAAGTTTCCCCTAACCAAACAGAAAGGAATTTAAATCATGAAAAAACAGATGCTCCAAAAATCAAATTACTCCCTTACCGGTAAGGGAGTAAAGCAAGGCTTTACGCTTATCGAATTGCTTGTGGTTATCGCCATCATCGCGATACTGGCGGCGATTCTGCTGCCCGCCCTCAACTCGGCCCGTGAACGCGGCGTAAGTGCCAGCTGCATGAACAATATGAAACAAACCGTTCTGGGCACTTTGAGCTATGCGACCGACAACAATGACAGTGTCATACTGAAAAGTCAGGACGCTTACCACTCATTTCTCTGGAATGTGCCGTTCAACCGCACATCGTCACTGCAAGTTTATAAAAACAGCTATTTTGCAGCAGAGACCATCCGATGCCCCAAAGCCCAAAAACCCCTCCCGCCGGTCGGTGCCAATGGCGAAGGCGGAGCTGATTACGATAACAACAAAACCTATTATGCTATCGCCTATATGATCGCCAAGCATAAACTTCCTTCCCGTGACCAGAATGGTTATACCACCAACGGATGCCTCTCATCTGGCAGCGGTGTGGCTCTGGATATCCGAAAAGTAAAAGAGTCTTCCAAAACTTTTGTCTTTGGTGAAGCTTACCACACCTCAAACAACGATTTTCACTACTGGGGCGGATTTGACGGTACTTCAAACTTGTGGTATCTGGCGCACAGCGACCAGATGACCAATGGCTATGTTGACGGTCACGTTGCCCAAGAAAGCCTCGGATATTACAGTACGCTCAAAGGCGACGGTATTCTTGACAGTAATGCCAAAAGTATGTTCAATTCCCGCCGCAGCATCGTAAGTCTGTAAAAAACAAGCTTCATAATGAAATGCACCTCAAAAGACAAGTCTGGCTTTTGAGGTGCATAATCTCATAAAAACTGCAAAGTAATGGATAAAATCAGTCAGTATATATCTGACCACTGGGATGCCACGGTCAGGTTCAATCCGGCTGACAACGGTACTCTTATCGGTCTGCCGGAAAAGTACATTGTCCCATCGGCCGGCAACCGTTTTCAGGAATTGTATTACTGGGACACATACTTCGCCTGTCGCGGACTTGCATTGCAGGGGCGCAAAGAACTTGTACGCAGCAATGCAGAAAACTTCTTCTGGGAACTGGAAAAATTCGGTTTCATTCCCAATGGCAGCCGGACCTTTTATCTTAATCGTTCCCA